>NZ_JASHIT010000040.1:0-51541 GCF_030733595.1 Halomonas sp. MMSF_3323
TCGTGCTGCAGGGGGAGGGAGAGACGGTGTTCTTCGACTTCTGATCGCGTTCGCCTGACCACACGGACGTCGCGGCGTGAACCGCGACGTCCGTGTCGCTATTTGCCCGCGTTTGCACCGACGCTTCCATGGCCTATGCTAGCGGTCTTTCCCGCCCTGGCTTCGAGGCCCCCCATGGATATCCACCGCATCAACCCCACCCCCCGCTGGTCCGACATCACCGTGTTCAACGGCATGGCCCACTTCGTCGAAGTCGCCGAGGCGGACACCCGCGCCGATATCACCGGCCAGGTGGAGCAGATCTTCGAACAGGCCGAGGAGTGGCCAGCGACAAGACACGCATCATCTCGGTGACCATCTACCTGACCGACTTTGCCCACTTCGATGCCCTGAACGTCGCCTGGGAGGCCTGGTTCGAGCCAGGCACCGCCCCCAGTCGCGCCTGCGTCAAGGCCGAGCTTGCCAATCCCGAACTGCTGGTCGAGATGGCCTTCGTGGCAGCGGCGGGGGAAGAGTTTCAGGGATGAAAAACGCCGAACAGCGCCCTTGGGCGCTGTTCGGTACGTCATCAGAGTAACTAGTTGATCAGGATATCGTCGCCGTTGATCACCGTGCCGATGATCCGCAAGTCCTTGAGCCGCTCACGCTTGTCCTCGGTAGCTTCCTCCTCGAGCACGGTGAAGTCGGCCCACTTGCCCACTTCGATGCTGCCTCGGACGTCTTCCTGGTGAGCGAGCCAGGCATGGTTGCAGGTGATCACGCGCATGGCCTCGTCCACGCTCAAGCACTGGTCCTCGCCGAGCACCCTGCCCGACAGGGTGCGGCGGTTGACTGCGCACCAGGCCGAGAACAGCGGCGAGACCTCGGTGACCATGTCGTCGGAGTGGATGCCGTGGCGAAGCCCGTGGCGGGTCGCCGAGCGACAGGCGTCCATGCGCCTGGCCAGATGCTCGCCCACCGTGTATTCGACGTGGACGTCCCCCCAGTAGTAGATATGGTTGGCAAACAGGTTGGGAGTGACGTCACATTGGGCCATGCGATAGAACTGGTTTTCGGTGGCCAGCTGACAGTGCTCCAGCGAGTGGCGGAACCCCAGATTGGGCTGCCTTTCGCGTAGCTGTTCGATGGCCTGAAGCACGCTTTCGGTGGCGCCATTGCCGTTGGTATGGATCGAGCAGGACATACCGTTGGCTTCGCCCAGGCGAATCTGTTCTGCGACCTCGTCCTGGCTCAGCAATAGTTGGCCGTTGTCCTTGCCGGCGGTGACGTAGGGCTGGTCGGGCAGCATGTTGGCGGTAAAGCCCTGGATCGAGCCATCGGCAAACAGCTTCAGATTGCCGACGCTGAGGTAGGGGCGCTTTTCGCTGCGAAGCGCACGTATCGCCTCCCAGCCGCGATGGCCGTCGTGCTGCCAGAGCTCTGCCGTGGAGTACCACACCTCCAGGTTGACGCGAGTGCTGAGCAGTCCCCGCGAGTCGGCCTCGATCCAGGCACGCGAGGCGTTGTCACCGGGCGTCAGCGGGAAGTTGGCGCCCTTGTCGGTGATCGAGGTGCAGCCCTTGAGGCGTGCCACCCTGGTCGCTACCCGTCCGGCCTCGACCAGCCCCTCCACCGAGAAGTCCAGTTGACCTGCACCCTTGGCGATGGCGTGGGCCATCATCGGTGGCTCGTTGATGGTGCCGGTGACGCGTCCATCGCGGTCACGCGGCAGGTTGGGGTCGTCCGGCAGCGTGTCGTAGCCGCTGATGTCGATGGCCAGGCTGTTGAGATTGATGACGTGGCCGGAGGCATGGCCAAGGCAGATCGGGAACTCGGTGGAGACCTCGTCAAGGACCTGGCGGGAGACGTCGATATTGCCCAGCAGCAGAGGGTCGAAGCCCCAGCAGTTCAGCCAGTTGGTACCGGGGCCTTCCAGCCGCGGGCGATCCTGTTCAATCAGCTCCTTGAGGCGTGTGATCAGCGCCTCCTTGCTGCGTATACCCGGAAGCCGTCCACCTTCGGCATCGATCCTATCGACGTAGCCGACATAGTGCGCGCCGGTCAGGTTGGCGCCGAGTATATGCGGATGCATATGGTGCTCGGAGAAGCCAGGATAGATCACATGGCGCTGAAACTTGACGTCGACGTGGTAGGAGATGCGGTGGCGCTGCAGCAGCACCTCCATCCGGCTGAGCTCGCCGACGCCGACGATAGTGCCGTGCTGTACGGCCACCGCCTCGGCGCAGGGCCGTTCCGAGTCCATGGTGACCACCTTGTCGGCCTTGAAGATGGTGACGGGCTGGCGCTCATCAATGAGTCTCAATGAAAGGTCATCGAAGTTCATGGTGTCACTCCTTGAGGTCAGTACTCGTGGATCGAAAGAAGGAAACGGTGGCCGCGTCTACAGCCTGTCGTCGGCAAGCCCGTGGGGTGAGGCGTCATGGTCCGGCTTCGGTTGGTCTGGGCCCTTGCCCCAGCCGATCTTGGGAATTGCCAGGAAGCCGGGAAGATGCAGCAGGATGATCAGGATCAGCGACCAGAAGGCGTACTTGGCCGCCTTGAGTCGGGCCTGCTTGTAGGCATGCAGCAGCAGCCGTGATTCCGCCGGGGTAGCCGCTAGCTGACCGATGCTGTCCTCGAAGTCCTGATTGCTCATGAAGCCGATCACCGGAAGCTGATTGACGTAGGCCTGGGTGGGCGCGCTGATGTCGGCGCTGTGGACGGCATCCTTGAAATTGGCGGTGGTGCCGAACAGCAGGGTGGAACCGATAATCGCCACCGCTGCTGCCTGCCAGACGTTGCGGGTGGAGCACTGGATGCCGGAAGACTGGGCGGCATCACGCGGATTCAGTGCGGTGGATACGATCATTGCCGACTGCGAGGACAGGCCACCGGCGCCCGCGCCGAAGGCCACCATGGCGATGAACATGATCGGCGCGTCGAAGCCGTCGGGAGTTAGCGCCAGCTGGGACAGCAGGGCACCGATGACCGCCAGGGCGGTGGAGGTGGTCACGATGCGTTGAGGCGACACCTGGATGAAAAAGCGCGGAACACCGATCGAAGTAAACATCATGGGAAATGCCATGGCCGATACGGCCAGTCCGGTCATGGTCCCGTTGTACCCTGCCACCACCATGATCCAGGAGACATTGACGAAGAACACCGCGCCGAAGATCGCGAAGATCAGGCCGGTAACGTATAGGCCGCTGCGTACCTGGGGCGTGGTGACGAACGACTGGGGCACCAGGGCGGCACCATGGCGGGCCTCGACACGCCGCTCGGTGACCAGCGCAAGGCCTGCCAGAGCAACGCCGGCGACGATCAAGAAGGGCGCAGGAGAGATGCCGACGACGGTGAACGGGGGATCAAGTGGGTGCACCAGTCCCCACACCGATATCTTCGAACAGCCGAGGATGAACATCAGCAACGACAGGCAGACGATCAGGGTCCCCTGGATATCGATGCGGATGGGATTGGCGGGGATGGCCGGTATCCACAGGCAGGCGGATAGGAAGATGGTCAGAAACCACACGGCCAGGAAGGCGTAGGCGACCTGGTAGCCGAAGTGATCCATGATGTAGCCCGCACCGATCGGCATCAGCGCGGCGGCAAGGCCGGTGGCGGCACCCACGGCGCCGAAGGCGATGGCGCGCTGCTTGCCCTGATACAGCGAGACGATGATGCCGAGTATCGAGGGCACCATCAGTGCGGCCCCTGTGCCCATGACGGTTCTGGCGCCCCATACCACCAGTGTCATGCTCGGGGCGACGGCGGCCAGGACTTCGCCGATGCAGGCGATCAGGGCGCCGGCCAGAAATACCCGCTTGAAGCCCTTGGCGATACCCAGCATGCCACCGAAGACCATCAAGGCGCCGGCCAGAAGGCTATAGACGATATTGGCCATCTGCACCTGGTCCATGCTGGCGCCCAGCTGGACGATGAATTCGTGGGTCGACATTCCGAGAACCGAATTGTCACCGCTCGTTCCCACCTGAGCCAGACTGCCGATGATGGCCGGAATCCAGAAGAGGATGCCGGTATTCGGGGAGTCTTTTGCTTGCGTTGTCATGGCGCTACCTCGTACCCAAAAAGCGGTGTGCCTGTCGGTTCTTCCGACGTTGGTTATTGCTCTTTGGTATTAGGCGTCATGCCTCATGCGAGGTAGTAGGTGTTTCGGGCAGAAATCTGCTCGATGTCATTTTTTTAAGTAGCTGATTTTTATGGTTTTATGAAAAATACTTTACGAAAAAGAGCGGGCGTCAATGTGCTGGGGCGGGAGAAATGACAAGGGTCATTGATCCCGCCTCTTTCATGTCTGGCGGCTGGCCAGCCCGGGGCAGGAAGAGCAGGTGGATGGCGCCAGCAGAGGTGATTGCAGGTCCTTGGGCGTGATCTGGCTGTTACGGGTACTTGCCCGTCCGACGATTCTCCACCAGCACCTCGAGGATGGCGTTGGCCGCCTGCATGGTCGCGCTGGGCGTCTCTCCCCGGCGCCGGCTGCAGACGATCGGTGAGGTAATGTGCTTCTCCGCCAGGTACAGGTAGCGAATGCCATCGCGGTTCTGTCGCTTGACCTGCTCCGGCACCAGGGTGATGCCGAAGTCCGACACCACCAGGCCCAGCGCCGTCTGCATCTCGTTGGCCTCCTGCACCACCGTGACCTTGAGCCCTCGGCGGCGAAACAGCCCCAGCACCAGGTCGGCAAGGCTCGGGCGCGGGCTCGCCGGGTACAGCACCAGCGGGTAGCGGGCGAGCTCCTCCATGGTTGGGGTGGTGCCCACCAGCGGGTGGCCCTCCGGCACCGCCGCCATCATCGGTTCCTCGAACAGCACCTCCTGTTCCACGTCGGGATCGTCGATCCTCAGGCGTCCGAAGCCGATATCGATACGTCCTGCCTTCAGCGCCTGCACCTGCTCCACCGTGGTCAATTCGGCCAGGGTCAGCTCCACCTCGTCCTTTTGTCGCAACTCGCGCACCAGCAGCGGCAGCTGGCCGTAAAACAGCGAGGGCACAAAGCCGATACCGAACATTTCCTTGTGGCTTCGAGACATACGGCGCACCGCCGCCACCGTGGTATCGAGCTTCTCGAGCATCTGCAGGGCATGCTCATGGAAGAACTTGCCAGTGGGCGTCAGGGTCAGCCCTCGGGGACCGCGAATGAATAACTGGGCCCCCAGTTCTTCCTCCAACTGATTGATCTGCCGGGTCAAAGGGGGCTGCGCCATATGCAGCCTGGCGGCCGCCCGGGTGATGTTCAGCTCTTCTGCTGCGGCACAGAAATAGCGCAGGTGTCGAAGCTCCATGATACCTCCAGGGTATTGCGGTCTACCCAGACCATATTGGTTGTGCCCCTCAAAGACAATCACACTGCACTCAATCGCCGGATCAAGCGTCTTTCCGCCGTAGGTCTCTGCCGATGTCGATGGCAGTGGTGCTTCGCATCGTAAGAGAAATCTTACCAAGGTATGGCTTGATCGCTTACGAGTCGCCGAGGCTTACAGCGCTTGCGGCTTTCCTCATCACCCAGATCGCCAGCCCGTGGATGACAACGAGCTGATGGTAATTGCCGGAGCCGCCATGACCGCCCTGATCGAAAGCGTCGAGACCCTGCTGGTCGACCTGCCCACCATCCGACCGCACAAGCTGTCGATGGCCACCATGGCCACCCAGACGCTGGTGATCGTACGCCTCAAGTGCTCCGACGGTATCGAAGGCATCGGCGAGGCCACCACCATCGGCGGCCTGGCCTATGGCCCGGAAAGTCCGGAGAGCATGAAGGTCAACATCGATACCTACCTGGCGCCGGCGCTGGTCGGCCTGGCGGCGGACAACGTCAACCTCGCCATGGCCCGGCTCGACAAGCTGGCCAAGGGCAACGTCATCGCCAAGTCGGCGCTCGAGACCGCGCTGCTGGATGCCCAGGGCAAGCGTCTCGGGGTGCCCCTGGCGACACTGCTGGGCGGCGCCCGCCACGATCACCTGCCGGTGCTGTGGACGCTGGCCAGTGGCGATACCGACAAGGATATCGAGGAGGCCAGAAAGCGGCTGGAGCAGCGTCGCCATCGTGACTTCAAGCTCAAGATCGGCGCCAACGAGGTGGATCACGACGTGCGCCACGTTGCCGCCATCAAGGCCGCACTGGGGGATCGCGCCAGCGTCAGGGTCGACGTCAACCAGGCCTGGGACGAGGCCACCGCGGTGCGCGCCATCGCCGCCCTCGAGGAGGCCGGGGTCGACCTGATCGAGCAACCCATTCCGGCCCACGAGCGGGCTGGGCTTGCACGACTGGCCAATCGCTTCGAGGTCACCATGCTGGCCGACGAAGGTGTCCAGGACCTGCGCTGCGGGCTGGCACTGATCGAGTCCGGCTTCAGCGGCGCCTTCGCCCTGAAGATCGCCAAGAGCGCCGGGCCGCGCGGCGCGCTGCGCCTGGCCCACCTGGCCGACGCCGGGGGCATTGGCCTCTACGGCGGCACCATGCTCGAGGGCACCATCGGTACCGCCGCTTCGCTGCACGCCTGGGCGACCCTGCCCGAGATGGCCTGGGGCACCGAGATGTTCGGCCCCTTGCTGTTGACCGATGACATCGTCACCACCCCCCTGCGCTACGACGACTTTGGCGTGGCGCTGCCGCAAGGCCCGGGACTCGGGCTCGAACTGGATCACGACAAGCTGCGCGAGTACGCACGCAGCTGAGCGACATCGCCATCAGACCGGCCGCGCGAGCCTCCAGGGCTGCATCGACGGCCCCCGATCGAGAGGAGAACGAAGATGCTGTTTCAGGTGGAAATGACCGTCAAGCTGCCGCCGGATATGGCGCCGGAGCGCGCCGCCGAGATCAAGGCCCGCGAGAAGGACTACGCCCAGGAGCTGCAGCGCTCCGGCAAGTGGCGCCATCTGTGGCGGGTGGCCGGCAGCTATTCCAACGTCAGCGTGTTCGACGTGGCCGACAACGCCGAGCTGCAGGAGCTGGTATCGAACCTGCCGCTGTTTCCCTACATGGAGATCCGCGTCAAGCCGCTGTGCCGCCACCCGTCCTCGATCCGCGATGACGACAGCTAGGGTCTGCCCCTGGCCAGCCAGACGTCGGGGCAGAGCGAATCGCCAGGCCCCGGCCAGTACCGCCAACAACGATAACGACAAGTACGCCACACCTGAGGACCGCCAGATGAACAGTCTCAATCCCACCACCAAGTCAGTGCGCATCTTCGACACCCCGGAGGTACAGGACTTCCTCAATACCGTCGCCGGCTTCGACAAGACCGAAGGCAACGAGCGGGCCAAGGAAATCCTGCATCGTCTGCTGTCGGACCTGTACAAGCTGATCGATGACTTCGACGTCACCCCGGAAGAATTCTGGCAGGGCGTCAGCGTGCTCAACGCGCTCGGCGCCGAGACCCAGTACGGCCTGCTGGCCCCGGGTCTGGGCTTCGATCATTACCTCGACATGCGCATGGACGCCGAGGACGCCGCCCGCGGCCTTGCCGGGGGTACCCCGCGCACCATCGAGGGGCCCCTGTACGTCGCCGGTGCCCCGGAGTCCGAGGGCGAGGCGCGCCTGGACGACGGCTCGGACACCGACGCCGAGGCAATGTGGCTGACCGGTCAGGTACGCGATACCCAGGGCCAGCCGATCTCACGGGCCAAGGTCGAGATCTGGCACGCCGACAGCAAGGGCAACTACAGCTTCTTCGACCCGTCCCAGGCCGACTTCCACCTGCGTCGTACCATCTACACCGACGCCGATGGCCGCTATCGCGCGCGCAGCATCATCCCCTCCGGCTACGGTTGCCCCCCGGACAGCCCGACCCAGCAGGTGCTGGACCTGCTCGGTCGTCATGGCCAGCGACCGGCGCATATCCACTTCTTTATCTCGGCGCCCGGGTACAAGCACCTGACCACCCAGATCAACCTCGCCGGCGACCCCTACACCTACGACGACTTCGCCTTCGCCACCCGCGAGGAGCTGGTGGTGGACGCCAGGCGCATCGAGGACGCCAGCGAGGCCAGCGATCGTGGCCTCGAGGGGCCCTTCACCGAGGTGGTGTTCGACATCGAGCTTGCCGCCACCAGCGAGACCGAGCTGCAGCAGCGCCACAAGCGCCCCCGCGCCCTCGAGGACGGCTGAGCCGCCTGGACTCGCGACAACCCTGAACCGACCACCGAGTGTCACGGGAATCGCTGTGATGGACAGCCCTGTGATGGATAGCCCCGAGGTAAATCGCGCCAAGCCAGACCAGGCCTGCCCTGCGGGCAGGCCGCCCCAAGGGGCCGGCGGGACGAGCGACTCGAATGAGCTGTCTGTGTGAGCCGCCCGTGTGAGCGGACCGTGATAGAGAGGAGAACAACGATGAGCAACAAACTCGATCAGATCGAAGCCCGCGTGCGTGGTGCCGTCGAGGATGACCCCGAACAGGGCGTCTTTCGCTGCCACCGCAGCATGTTCACCGACCCCGAGTTCTTCGAGCTCGAGATGAAGCACATCTTCGAGGGCAACTGGCTGTTCATGGCCCACGAGAGCCAGATCGCCGAGCCCGGTGACTACTTCACCCTGAACATGGGGCGCCAGCCGGTGGTCATCACCCGCGACAAGGAGGGCGAGCTTCACGCCCTGATCAACGCCTGCGCCCACCGTGGTGCCACCATCTGCCGTCGCAAGCAGGGCAACAAGGGCACCTTCACCTGCCCGTTCCACGGCTGGACCTTCAAGAACGACGGGCGTCTGCTCAAGGCCAAGAACGAGAAGGCCGGCGCCTACCCGGACGCCTTCAAGCAGGACGGCTCCCACGACCTCAAACGCCTGCCGAAATTCGCCAATTACAAGGGCTTCCTGTTCGGCAGCCTGAGCGACGACGTCATGCCCATCGAGGAGTACCTGGGCGAGACCATGAAGGTCATCGACAACATCGTCGACCAGGCCCCGGAAGGTCTCGAGATCCTGCGTGGCACCTCGTCCTACACCTACACCGGCAACTGGAAACTGCAGGCCGAGAACGGCGCCGACGGCTACCACGTCAGCACCGTGCACTGGAACTACGCCTCCACCATGGACCGTCGAAACTACGACGAAGGCGGCACCAAGGCGGTGGACGCCGATGGCTGGTCCAAGTCCAAGGGCGGTTTCTACTCCTACGAGAACGGCCACATGATGCTGTGGACCCGGCTGCTCAATCCCGAGGTGCGTCCGGTCTACGAGCACAAGGAGCGCATCGAGAAGGAGCTGGGCGAGGCCCGCGCCGACAACATCGTCAACCAGACCCGCAACCTGTGTCTGTACCCCAACGTCTATCTGATGGACCAGTTCTCGACCCAGATTCGGGTGCTGCGTCCGCTGGCGGTGGACCGTACCGAGGTCACCATCTACTGCTTCGCGCCCAAGGGTGAATCGGCGGAGAACCGTCGCGTGCGCATCCGCCAGTACGAGGACTTCTTCAACGTCAGCGGCATGGGCACGCCGGATGACCTGGAGGAATTCCGCGGCTGCCAGAACGGCTACAACGGTGCCCTGGCCGAATGGAATGACCTGTCGCGTGGCGCCAAGCAATGGATCGATGGTCCCGACGAAGACGCCAGCGCCATCGACATGAAGCCGCTGAAGAGCGGTGCCTCGCCGGAGGACGAAGGCCTCTACGTGCTGCACCACCAGCACTGGGTCGAGGAAATGCTGCGCGCCATCGACAAGGAACGCAGCCAGTTCATCGCCACGGTCTCAGCCTGAATCCTGCGGAAAGGAGACGAATCATGAGCATCAGCTATCACGACATCCAGGCCTTTCTTTATCGCGAAGCGCGCCTTCTGGACGAGCGCGAGTGGGACGAGTGGCTGACCCTGTACCACAAGAAGGCCGAGTTCTGGATGCCCTGCTGGGACGACGACGACACCCTGACCGGTGACCCGAACAGCGAGATATCGCTGATCTACTACCCCAATCGGGAAGGGCTCGAGGATCGCGTCTATCGGATCAAGACCGAGCGCAGTGGCGCCAGCACGCCGGAGCCGCGCACCACCCACCAGATCACCAATATCGAGGTGATGAAGGAGGAGGGCGACAGCCTGGAGGTGTGCTTCAACTGGCACACCCTGAGCCACCGCTACAAGCAGACCGACAGCTACTTCGGGGTGTCTTTCTACACCCTGGACGTGTCCGGTGACAGCCCGCTTATCACGCGCAAGAAGGTGCAGCTCAATAACGATTATATCCACCAGGTCATCGACGTTTATCACATTTAAGTCGGTGAAGGAGAACGACCATGAGCTTCACCATCGCGCTCAACTTCGAAGACGGGGTGTCGCGCTTTATCGACTGCAACGAGGGCGAGACCGTCCTTGATGCGGCCTACCGCAACAAGGTCAATCTGCCGATGGACTGCTCCGACGGCGTCTGCGGCACCTGCAAGTGCCACTGCGACCAGGGCGAGTTCGAGCTGGGTGACGAGTACATCGACGAGGCGCTGTCCGACGAGGAGCTGCACGAGGGGCAGGTGCTGACCTGCCAGATGGTGCCGTCCTCGGACTGCGTGCTGTCGGTGCCGGTGGCCTCGACCGTATGCAAGACCGAGGTCGACAGCCGTGCCTCCACGGTGGTCCACGTCGAGCCCTTGTCCGAGGACTCCATCGAGCTTGCCATCGATATCGAAGGCGAGCCGCTGAACTTCCTGCCGGGGCAGTACGTGCACCTGGAGGTACCGGGCTGTGGTGAGCACAGAAGCTATTCGTTCAGCTCGCTGCCGGGGGAGTCCCGCGCCAGCTTCCTGATCCGCAATGTGCCGGACGGGCTGATGAGCGGCTATCTGGCGGACAAGGCCAAGGCCGGTGACGCCATGGCCGTGACTGGCCCCATGGGCAGCTTCTACCTGCGCGCCATCCAGCGCCCGATCCTGATGCTGGCCGGCGGCACCGGGCTTGCTCCCTTCCTGTCGATGCTCAAGCAGCTTGCCGCGCTCGAGGCCCAGGGCGAGGGCGCAGGCCAGCCGATCCACATGATCTATGGCGTGACCAAGGACGATCATCTGGTCAAGTGCGAAGAGCTCGACGCGGCGGTCGAAGCGCTGCCCGACTTCGACTACCTGACGGTGGTCGCCGACGAGGACAGCAGCCACGAACGCAAGGGCTACGTCACCCATCACATGGACCCGCAGAAGCTGCATGACGGCGACGTCGACGTCTACCTGTGCGGCCCGCCGCCGATGGTGGATGCGGTGCTCAAGCACTTCGACCAGCAGGGCATCAAACCGGCGAGCTTTCACTACGAAAAGTTCACGCCCAACTGACGCGTCCTGCCCCGAAGCAGATCCGGCAAGGGAGACCTTTCGCCCTTGCCGACAACAGACAGCCGCAGGCCGGGGCTCCCTGTCCAGCGAGAGCCCCGCAATCTCATAACGATAATCACAACCTGACGAGACATGATCATGGCCAAGCTCACTATCGATAAAAACCTCAACACCGATAACACGCCCAGCACCGATAACACGTACAGCCGCCGCCAAGCTTCCCTGTCATCCCGGCGCCTTGGCCCGCTTGCACGTTCGCTGCAGGCCGCGACCCTGGCGCTGGCCGGTGCCGCCCTGTCCACCCAGGCCCTGGCCGAGCACGACGTCAAGCTCGGGCTGATGCTGCCGTACTCCGGCACCTACGCCGCACTAGGCGAGTCCATCACCAATGGGCTGAAGCTCGCCATCGAGCAGGAGGGCGGCAGCCTCGGTGGTCATGGTGTCGAGTACGTGACCCTGGACTCCGAGGCCAACCCCTCCAAGGCGCCCCAGAACATGAGCCGCCTGGTCAAGGGTGATGGCGTCGACGTGGTCATCGGTCCGGTCCACTCCGGCGTCGCCATGGGCATGCTGCGGGTGGCCAAGCAGACCGGCGCCATCACCATCATCCCTAACGCCGGACTCGAGGCGGCCACCAACCAGCTGTGCATGCCCAACGTCTTTCGCACCTCGTTCAGCATGTGGCAGAACAGCTATCCCATGGGGCAGGTGGCCTACGATCAGGGCCATCGCAAGATCGTCACCATCACCTGGGACTACGCCGGCGGCAAGGAAGACCTGGCCGGCTTCGAGCAGGCCTTCACCGATGCCGGCGGCGAGATCGTCGAGCAGATCCTGGTGCCGTTTCCGAGCACCGAGTTCCAGACCTACCTGGCGCAGATCGCCAGCATCGCCCCGGACGCCGTCTACACCTTCTTCGCCGGTGGTGGCGGGGTCGGCTTCGTGCGGGACTACGCCGCCGCCGGACTCAACGACAGCATTCCGCTGTATGGCTCGGGCTTCTTGACCGACGGCAACCTGGGGGCTTTGGGTGAGGCGGCCGACGGCGTGCAGACCACCATGCACTACGCCGAGACCCTGGACACACCCCAGAACCAGGCCTTCGTCTCGGCCTACCAGGAAGCCTATGGCGAGGCCCCGGACACCTATGCGGTGCAGGGCTACGACGCGGGCAAGCTGCTGGCTCAGGCCTACGCCTCGATTGACGGCGAGCCCGACCGCGAGGCGCTGATCGCGGCGCTGGAAGCGGTGGAACTCGACAGCCCGCGCGGCCCGGTGAGCTTCTCGGCCTCCCACCACCCGATCCAGAACGTCTACCTGCGCGAGGTAAGGGACGGCGAGCACCACGTCACCTCGATCGCCAGCGAGCAGCTGGAAGTTCCCGACAGCGCCTGCCCGATGAAGAGCTGAGGCGACCTTCGTTCACCGCGTCAATGACCTGGCCGAGGCGCCCGCGAATACCGGGCGCTCTCGGGCGGGCCAACGCCAAAGGAGTTCTTCATGGACCTTGCCTTCTTCGGGGTGCAGCTGCTCAACGGCTTTCAGTACGGGCTGTTGCTGTTCCTTATCGCCAGCGGCCTGACGCTGATCTTCGGCATCATGGGCATCATCAACCTGGCCCACGGCGCCATGTACATGATCGGCGCCTATCTGGCCTTCGACCTGACCCAGCGCCTCGGCAACTTCTGGTTGGCGATCCTGATTGCGGTGCCCATCGCGGTACTGCTGGGGCTGGTCATCGAGCGGCTGTTTCTCGACACCCTGTACAAGCGTGACCACCTCTACCAGGTGCTGTTGACCTTCGGCCTGATCCTGGTGCTCAACGAGGCCCAGCGCATCATCTGGGGCGGCGACGTCCACTCGGTGGCGCTGCCGGAGCCCTTTACCGGCGCCATCGCCCTGACCGACAACCTGCAGTACCCGGTCTATCGGCTGTTCGTGGCGGCGGTATGCCTGGTGCTGGCGGGGGCCATCTACTGGATCATCCGCCACACCCGGCTCGGTATCGTGATCCGCGCCGGCGCCGTCAATCGCGAGATGGTCGAAGGGCTCGGCATCAATATCCGCACCCTGTTCACCCTGATCTTCAGCGTCGGCGTGGCCCTGGCGGCCTTCGCCGGGATGATGGCGGCGCCGCTGTCGTCGATCACGCCGGGCATGGGCGACTCGATCTTGATCACCTGCTTTGTGGTGGTGGTCATCGGCGGCATCGGCTCGATCAAGGGGGCCTTCTTCGGCGCGCTGTTGATCGGCATGGCCGAGACCTTCGGTCCGGTGCTGATCCCGAGTCTCGCCAGCATGCTGATCTACCTGATCATGGCGCTGGTGTTGCTGATCAAGCCGCGCGGCCTGTTCGCCTGAGACCCGACGACAATCACCCTCCGCTCGGGCATCCCTTGCCGCCTGATCGGACCCCTTTGCAGACGGGACACCCGTCTGGAGGAGAAACACCATGTTGCATCGATATCCCAAGCGCGTGACGGTCCTGCTGCTGGCGGGCCTGGCGCTGCTGATCGCCTATCCGGCCTGGGGGCCGGCGGTATTCGGGGAGTCCAGCGCCTTCTTCATGGAGAAGCTGACCCTGATGCTGATCTTCGCCCTGTTCGCCGTCAGTCTCGACCTGCTGGTCGGTATCCTTGGCCTGGTCAGCTTGGGCCACGCGCTGTTCTTCGGCCTGGGGGCCTACACCCTGGCGATGGCCAGCCCCGACTTCAGCGCCGCCTCGCTGTGGTGGATGCTGCCGCTGGTGATGCTGGTCTCCGGCCTGGTCGCCGCCATCGTCGGCCTGCTGGTGCTGCGCACCAAGGGCATCTTCTTCATCATGACCACCCTGGCCTTCGGCCAGATGCTGTTCTACACCGTCAGCACCTCCAGCATGACCGGCGGTACCGACGGCGTCTTCATCATGTTCCGCCCGAGCCTTGCCATGGGCGAGACGCCGCTGATCGACCTCGACAACCCGCTGACGTTCTTCTACTTCTGCCTGGCGCTCCTGGTGGCGGTCTACCTTATCCTGCGCGCCCTGACCCGTTCCCACTTCGGCCAGGTGCTCGATGGCATCCACGACAACGAGCACCGCATGCAGGCGCTGGGCTACGCCACCACCGGCTACAAGCTGATCGCCTTCGTGGTCTCGGCGATGATCGCCGGCGTCGCCGGCATGCTGGCGGCCATGCAGTACGGCTTCGCCAACCCGGCCCAGCTTGGCTGGCACCACTCCGGCGAGGTGTTGATGATGGTCATCCTCGGCGGCATGGGCACCATCTTCGGGCCGATCCTCGGCGCCTTCGCCTACGAACTGCTGCTGTACTTCTACGAGCACCTGACCAACCACTGGCCGATCCTGATGGGCCTGACCATCATCGTCGCGGTGCTGGTGCTGCCCAAGGGCATCGCCGGGCTGCTGCTCGACCCGCCGGGGCGAAAGGCCTCGCTGCTGGGGCGGCTTGGCGGTGGCAAGGACAATTTGGCGACGGGCAGACAGACTTCCGCCTCCGACAGCGACGGCAAGAACGTCGGCAAAAGTGCCGGGGGGGTGTCCTCATGAGCAGCATGCTCAAGACCCGCGGGCTGACCCGCAGCTTCGGTGGCCTGCTGGCGGTCAATGACGTCGACTTCGAGGTCAAGCAGGGCGAGATCCACGCCATCCTCGGTCCCAACGGTGCCGGCAAGAGCACCCTGATCAACCTGCTGTCCGGCGAGATTCCGCCGACCCGCGGCGAGATCGAGTATCGCGGCAGCGCGATCCAGGGCAAGAAGGCCCACCAGGTCGCCCGACTCGGTATCGGTCGCAGCCACCAGAAGACCTACATCTTTCCGCGCCTGAGCTGTCTGCAGAACTGCCAGCTGGCCGCGCGTATCCACCACGGTGGCGTCATCGGCAGCTGGCGCTCGCGCCGGCGGGCCCGCGAAGTCGATGAGCGGGCGCTGGCCGCGCTGGACACCTGTGGTCTGGTGACCCGGGCCCATACGGTGTCCTCCGGCATGAGCTACGGCGAGCAGCGCCAGCTGCAGATCGCCATGGTGCTGGCGACCCAGCCACAGCTGATGCTGCTGGACGAGCCGATGGCCGGCATGGGCCGGGAGGAGACCGACCAGGTCGCCGACCTGCTCAAGCGGCTGTCTCGCGACTACACCATCGTGTTGATCGAACACGACATGGACTCGGTGTTCCGCCTGGCCGATCGCATCACCGTGATGGTCGACGGTTGCGTGCTGGAAAGCGGCGACACCGAGAGCATTCGTGCAAGCGAAACGGTGCGTGACGTCTATCTGGGACGTCACGACAACAGCGAGGACAGTCGCCCGAACAGCGATAGCGTCGATATCGGCAACGGCTCCAGCAATAGCGAGGTGACGTCATGAATGTGGCGATCAAGGAGGCAGGAACGCAACGGGTGGACGCTGCCGAGGATGTCGAGTCGCCGTTGATCGAGGCCACCGGCCTGCACACCTTCTACGGCGAAAGCCATGTGCTGCACGGGGTGGATCTGACCCTCAGAGCCGGCGAGACGCTGAGCCTGCTCGGTCGCAACGGCATGGGCAAGACCACCACCTTGAAGTCGATCCTCGGCTTTGTGCCGCCGCGCCATGGCGAGGTGCGGATCATGGGGCTGGATACTCGCAAGCGCCGTCCCTGGCAGATCATTCGTCAGGGCATCGGTTATGTGCCCGAAGGGCGGGGCATCTTTCCCGGTATCAGCGTGCGCGAGCATCTGGTGATGGCCGCACGTCCGGGGGCTGACGGTCGCACCGATTGGGACATCGAGCGGGTGCTGGACACCTTTCCCCGGCTCAAGGAGCGCATCGGCCACGATGGTTCGCTGCTGTCCGGCGGCGAGCAGCAGATGCTGTCGATCGGTCGCGCGCTGATGCTCAACCCGCGCCTGTTGATTCTCGACGAGGCTACCGAAGGGCTGGCGCCGCTGATCCGCGACGAGATCTGGTCGATCCTGCGCACCATCAAGGCCTCGGGCATCGCCAGCATCATCGTCGACAAGAACATCGACAACCTGCTCGAGGTGGGCGACCGCCACCTGTTGATCGTCAAGGGCAAGGTGGTGTTCGACGGTGACAGCCAGGCGCTGAGGGCCGATCCCTCGATCCTCGATACCCACCTCGGTGTGGGCTGAGGCCACGCCGTGGCCACTTCACCCACCGCATCCGACAGCAGAAGGACAGCAACATGAAGCGATTCGAAGGACAGGTGATGCTGATCACCGGCGCCGCCCAGGGGATCGGTCGGCGTCTGGCCGAGCGGGCCGGCGACGAGGGCGCTGCCCTGGTGCTGGTCGATCGCGCCGAACATGTCCACCAGGTGGCCCGCGAGCTTGGCGAGCAGGGAGTCGAGGTCCTTGCCCTGAACGCCGATCTGGAAACCTGGGAGGGCGCCGAGAGCGCCATCAAGAGCGCCATCGAGCGCTTCGGGCGACTGGACGTACTTGTCAACAACGTCGGCGGGACCATCTGGGCCAAGCCCTACACCCACTACAGCCCGGAGCAGGTCGAGGCCGAGGTGCGTCGCTCGCTGTTTCCGACGCTGTGGTGCTGTCGCGCGGCGCTGCCCCACCTGATCGACAGCGGCGGCAATATCGTCAACGTCTCCTCGGTGGCCACCCGCGGGGTCAATCGGGTGCCCTACGCTTCAGCCAAGGGCGGGGTGAACGCCATGACCGTGGCGCTGGCCATCGAGATGGCCGAGCACGGCGTACGGGTCAATGCCACCGCCCCCGGCGGCACCGAGGCGCCGCCCCGGCTGACGCCGCGCAACGCCGAGCCCCAGAGCGAACAGGACAAGCTGTGGTACCAGCAGTTGATCGACCAGACCCTGGCGTCGAGCCTGATGCACCGCTACGGCACCCTGGACGAGCAGGTCGGGCCGATCCTGTTTCTGGCCTCCCGCGACGCCAGCTATATCACCGGCACGGTGGTGCCGGTGGCCGGCGGCGACCTGGGCTAGCCGGTTGATGCCGCGTGACGTGGACCCACCTTGCATCCCGCTGTACCTGCGGGACGGCGTGGTGAATCTTGTATCCTCCTTGGCCTGGCCGCGTGCCGGGCCTTTTTTGTCTTCCGTCGACGTCGCCGGGGGACCCACCAGGTGACATTCCTGGCCGTACATCGACGCCATCATCAAGGAGCCAGCCCATGCGCCGAACCGACTCCGATACCGTAACCGCACCCCAAGGGGCGGCTGCAGGGTCGTCCCTTTTTCGTGACCTGTCACTGTCGGCGGTGACGGCAGGCTTTGTCGCGGTGCTGATTTCCTACTCGGGGCCGCTGGCGATCTTCTTCCAGGCCGGGGCGGCGGCGGATATCTCACCCGAGATGATGACCTCCTGGGTGTGGGCCATTTCGCTGGGGGCGGCGGTGTCGGGCATCGTCCTGAGCCTGTGGCTCAGGGTGCCGGTGGTGACGGCCTGGTCGGCGCCGGGTACGGCGCTGCTGATCACCCTGTTCCCGGAGCTGTCGCTGGGCGAGGCGGTAGGCGCCTACCTGACAGCGGCGGTGCTGATGCTGATCATCGGTATCACCGGCAGCTTCGACCGGTTGATGGCGCTGATTCCGTCGGGCGTGGCCGCCGGCATGATGGCGGGCATCCTGTTCCAGTTTGGCCTCGGTGCCTTTGCGGCCATCGAGACCTCGCCCTGGCTCGCCGTCGGCATGCTGCTGGCCTATCTGGTGTTCAAGCGGCTGGCGCCGCGCTACAGCCTGATCCTGTTGCTGATCACCGGTGTGGTGCTCGCCGTGGTGCTGGAAGGCGCGAGTCTCGCCGGCGTCGGTGTGCACCTGGCGATTCCCCGTTTCATCGCTCCCGAGTGGAGCATCACCAGCACCCTGAGCCTCGCGTTGCCGCTGGTGGTGGTGAGCCTGACCGGCCAGTTCCTGCCGGGAATGGCAATCCTGCACGCAGCGGGCTATCACACCAGGGCTCGGCCGATTCTGACGGTGGCCAGCCTGACCTCCTTCGCCACCGCCTGCTTTGGCGGCATCACCACGGTGATCGCGGCCATCACCGCTGCGCTGTGCACCGGCAAGGATGCCCACCAGGACCCGGGCCGTCGCTACGTCGCCGGGGTCGCCAACGGCGTCTTCTACCTGGTCGGCGGGCTGTTCGCCGGTACTATCGTGGCGCTCTTCACCTCCTTGCCCGGGGCCTTTGTGGCGGTACTGGCGGGGCTTGCCTTGATCGGTGCGATCACCAGCAACCTGGCCGCCATGATCGCCGCCGAGGACCACCGCGAGGCCTCGGTGATCGCCTTTATGGTGACGGCCTCGGGCATGAGCCTGTTCGGTCTGGGCGCGGCCTTCTGGGGGGTGGTGATCGGCATGCTGGCGGTCAGGTTGCTGCATGGTGGACGCGCCGCAGCCTGACGCTGGCGGTGATGCATGGTCCCAGGCCGAATGGCGCTCGAGCGTCGCGAATTCATCGATGTCAGCACCGTCGGTGAGCCTGACCTGCGGCCGTCTGATACCGTCGGATTAGTGTGCTGAAACGATCGCGGCGTCAGGGTGGGAGCGCGGGGTGACAAAGTTGCCGGCTATCATCGGCGGAGCCCTATTTGGGCGCTGTCCGAAAAGTCGACGAGCGAAGGTTAGACAAGGCAAAAATCGGTGAGAAAGCGCAGTTTACGGAGTGTAAATGAGCATTTTGATCCGATTTTTAACGCCGTATTACCGAGTGCAGGCACTTTTCAGACAAGCCCTAGGCAAAGATGTCCGCTGTACTCGCTCGAATCACCAGGAAACCGCCGTGACCCCGTATTCAAGAAGTGCTCTCGCCTGCCATGCACTGGCGACCCTGATTCTGATCGCCTTCGGCCTGGTCTATCTCGGCAGCAGCGAGTTCATGCCCTACCACGCCGCCGCCATGGGGCTCGACTGGGCGTCGGTCGCTCCAGGTACCCGGCAGGTCCTGCTGGCGCTGATGCACGCCCTGGGGGGCGCCTGTCTCAGCGTGGCGCTGCTGGTCGGTGTGCTGCTGTGGGGGCCGTTTCGGAAGGGGGCTGCCTGGGCGACCTGGACGGTGCCGCTGGCCGGCTTTGTGCTGTGCGCGACCTCGCTCTACGCCCAGGTCGGGGTGGCCCTCAGGACGCCGGCGTCGCCGCCCATGCTGCCGGTCATCGCCGCCGGTGTCTTGCTGGCGCTGGGGCTGTGGCGGTCACGGCGCTGGCGCCAACGCGACGTCCCGTTGCACACCCGGTCGGACTCACGCTAGCACACCGTACTGACGGTAACCGCAGGGTCAGTCTCCCTCCCACTTCTCCAGCAGCCGGTCATGATAGCGCCCCAGCTCAAGAAGCCGACTGGCACCCCGCCCGCTTTCGCCAAGCCGTGCGCGCAGAAGACGCAGGCGTTTCTCGCAAGCGCTTCGCTCGGCGGCTTCCTGTGTCTGCGCCAGCAGGTCTTCCACCTCACGAATCTCGCGCTGAAGCTGAAGCTCCGGGGGCAGATAGCCTGAGTTCTTCAGCAGTCGGTAGCCTGCCCGCAGCGCCTCGGGAATCATGCTGTCGTCGTCGAGTTCGATGGGCTTGCCGTGATCCGGCAGGTCGTCGAAGGCGCCTTCCTGCTGCGCCTTCTGGATACGTGCCTCGGCCAGTTGGTCGAGCAGGGACATGGGAGCACCTCGTGGCGTAAAGCGGTCCTGTTGACCCGACTTTAGGCCATCGGAGCGCTCCCATCACCCGCCAGCGGGAGCCATCAAGAGAAGGAAGGCGCGAGGGCTACAGCTCTGGATGTCGACGATGCCAGTCGGTGACCTGCTGGAAGGCCCAGCCAGCGCGTACCAGCATCGCTTCATTGAACATCGGTGCGATGAACTGGAAGGCGATGGGCCCGCCCTGCTGGCTGAAGCCCGCCGGCAGGGTAATGGTCGGGTGCCCGCTCAGGTCGAAAGGACAGGTATAGCGCAGCATGCCGGAAAACAGCGCTTCATCCTCGCCGAACTTCTCCATGAACGCCATCGACGGGGCGGCGTAGGCGGTGACCGGGGCGATCAGCAGGTCGATACTGGCCAAGAGGCGATCGACCCGGCCCTTGAACTCGGCCCGGCGCAGCAGTCGTTGCTGGTGGTCCATGGCGCTCTGGGCGCGGCCCAGGTCGATCAGACCAGCAAGACCAGGGCCGTACGCTTCGCGCTGGCTGGGGAAGGTCTCGGCATGGGCGACGGCGGTCTCCACGCCGCACAGTGGCGCCCAGTCGAATACCGCCTGCTGGGTGTCGGGGAAGTCGATTTCCTCGATCACTGCACCGAGCTGTCCTAGCGTGGACACGACCTGTTCGAGGACGCCGCGGGTTTCGTTATCCACCGCTTCGATGGCCCAGTGAGGGTCGAGCCCGATACGCAGGCCCTTCAGGCCCCGTGTCATGCCGGCCAGGTAATCCGGCACGGCGAGGGGGACGGCGGTGGGGTCACGTTCGTCGGCACCGGCAATAACGCCAAGCAGCGCCCCTGCGTCGGCGGCGCTGCGGGCGATCGGCCCGATGTGGTCCATCGAGGCCGCCAGCTCGAAGGCGCCGTGTCGGCTGACTCGGCCCCAGCTCGGCTTGAGGCCGGTGACGCCGTTGGCGGCCGAGGGGAAGCGAATCGAGCCACCGGTGTCGGTGCCCAGCGAGCCAAAGCACAGCCCGGCGGCGGTGGCCACGCCGGAACCGCTGGACGAGGCGCCTGACCACAGGGCCTCGCCCCAGGGGTTGGTGGGCGGCGTGATGTCGGGGTGGTGATCGGCGAAGGCGCCTTCGGTCTGCTGCAGCTTGCCTAGCAGCACGGCCCCGGCCTGGTCGAGGCGTGTGACCACGCTGGCCGTTTTCCGGGGCACGTGGTCACGGTGCAGGGGCATGCCGTGGGTCGTCCGGGTCCCCGCTGTCCACAGCAGATCCTTGACGGCCACTGGAACACCCTGAAGCGGCCCCTTGTGGATGCCAGCGGCCAGATCGCGGTCCGCCTGGGCGGCCTGTTCAAGTGCACTGTCGGCCATGACGGTGACAAAGCTGTTCAGGGTGGTATCGACGCTGTCGATTCGCTCGAGCATGGTTCGAGTGACCTCGACGGCGCTCAGTTCCCTGGACTGGATTCGACGGCCGACCTCGATAAGGCCGTCAAAGTGCAGCGGATGGTCTGTCATTGTTGTCATCCTGATGGTGAGAGAAGACGCTCACCTTCAGGGTAGGCAGGGCGAGGGACTCAGGTTTGCCTGAACGGGCCAAGCGGTGGCCCGAGAGGGCCAGAGCGAGCTGGTGGGGTCACATCGTCTCGGGTGCGTGGCGACCTGCTTGCAGCAAGGTAGAGGGCGAATGACCGTAGGCCTGACGGAAGCTTCGGCTGAAATGGGAGACACTGGTGAAGCCATGCTCCAGGGCGACCTCGGTGACGCTGCGGATACCACCTGCCCGCAGGGTGGCGCGACTCTGCTCCAGGCGAATCGCCCACAGTGCTGCCATGGGGGTGTGACCGTGCTGAGCGAACAGCCGGGTGAGGGTGCGCCGAGAGACATGGTTGTCCCGGGCGATGCGATCGAGGCTCAGGGACGGGTCCTGGTGCTGTTGTTGCAGGTAGTGACAAAGGCGTCGGTAGAGCACGTCGTTGCGACTGTCGCCAGCGCCGCCCAGCCCCTCGAGCACCAGAGCCGCCAGATCGACCATCGCCTCGCCGAGCCCGATCGACGAGGCTTCGGCGTCTAGCCGGGCGCCGTCTCGGATCAACGCCTTCAAAGAGGTGGCGCCGGGCAAGGTCGCCGGGATAGGTCGCGCGGTCAGCGGCTCGGTGGAGGTCAGGCGACGCATCAAGGGCGCCCGAGGAAGGCGCACCAGATGAAGCGCGCTGGCGCTCAGGCACCATTCGAACGGGCGGCAGGCATCGTACAGCACCAGGTCGCCGGGCCCGATGGCGATCCGCCGCTGATCCTGGTCGAGTCTGGCCGTGGCGTTCTCGAGAAAGCCGAGCCACAGGTCATCGTCGCTGTCGCGGGACAGGTGGTGTGACTGCCGGCGCCAGCGGTGGGAAGAGGCGGCCATGGTACTGATGGCGACGTCGCCGTATTGCCTGATGTTGAGGCTGCCATGGAAGGGCCGTTCGTCGAGGCATTGGCTGTCGGCTGGAATGCAGTGGCTGCAGACGACGTCGTGCCAGAAGGCGAAGCGCTCTCGGGAGTCGATCTGTCGGGTGGTAAAGGCGGCCGTCATGCAGGTGTCCTTCCAGGCGGGGCGGCCACAGGGTCTCAAAATGGACATTGATGCAGCCATCGTCCCGACACTATAGCGCAGGTATAGCACAGGCATAGCGCAGGCGGGTTTGGCGGCGGCATGCACGCCGGTTGGGCCCTTAGCGCAGGGGATAAGCACTGGTGACTGTTTGCGAGACGCAACAGCCCCCGCGAGATCGCTCTCGCGGGGGCTGTGGTCGTGGCGGGACCCCTTTCGATCAAGCCCTGCCAAGGGCTCTGGCGCTAGCTTGGGCTCAGGCGTCGGCCTTCTCCTTCTTCGCCTTGCGGCCAGCCGCCTTGCCGGCGGGTGTGCTCGCTTCGTCCCTGGCGTTCTGTCGGGCCTTTTCCGGGGCCTTGTCAGGGGCATTGGCAGGCGTCCGAGCAGGCGCGCGCGCTTCGCTCTTCTTGATCACGGTGGTGCCGGCGAATGTCTCACCCTCCACGTAGACCTCGCCGTAGTAGGACGCCCGCAGCACTTCCTTGAGCTCGCTGATCAAGGGGTAGCGCGGGTTGGCGCCGGTGCACTGGTCATCGAAGGCCTCCGCGGCCACTTCATCGAGCTTGGCCAGGAAGTCGGCCTCGGGGACGCCGGCGTCCTTGATCGAGGTGGGGATGTCCAGGTCGCGCTTGAGCTCATCGAGCCAGTTGATCAGGCGTTCGACCTTCTGGGCGGTACGGTCACCGGCCTGGGACAGCCCCAGGTGATCGGCGACCTCGGCGTAGCGGCTGCGCGCCTTGGGCCGGTCGTACTGGGAGAAGGCAGTCTGCTTGGTCGGGTTGTCGTTGGCGTTGAAGCGCACCACGTTGGTAATCAGCAGCGCATTGGCCAGGCCATGGGGCAGGTGGAACTCGGCGCCAAGCTTGTGGGCCATGGAGTGGCACACGCCAAGGAAGGCATTGGCAAAGGCCATGCCGGCGATGCTGGCGCCACTGTGGACCTTCTCGCGGGCCACGGCGTCGCGCTCGCCCTCACGGTAGCTGGCCGGCAGGTATTGCTTCAGCAGCTTCAGCGCCTGCAGCGCGTGACCGTCGGAGAACTCGTTGGCCAACACCGAGACGTAGGCCTCCAGCGCGTGGGTCACGGCGTCATAACCCCCGAAGGCGGTCAGCGATCTGGGCATCTTCATCACCAGGTTGGCATCGACGATGGCCATGTCCGGGGTCAGCTGATAGTCCGCCAGCGGGTACTTGATGCCGGTGGCGTCGTCGGTGACCACCGCGAAAGGCGTGACCTCGGAGCCGGTTCCGGAGGTGGTGGGGATGCACACCAGGCTGGCCTTTTCGCCCATGGTGGGGAACTGGTAGATCCGCTTGCGGATGTCCATGAAGCGCATCGCCAGGTCCTGGAAGTGCACGTCCGGGTGCTCGTACTTGACCCACATGATCTTGGCGGCGTCCATCGGCGAGCCGCCACCGAGCGCCAGGATCACGTCGGGCTGGAAGCTGGCCATGGCCTCGGCGCCCTTGTCGACGATCGACATGGTGGGGTCGGCCTCGACGTCGTAGAAGGTGTGGACCTCCATGCCGAGTCCCTTGAGCAGTGCCATCAGCTCATCGGCGTAGCCGTTGTTGAACAGGAAGCGGTCGGTGACGATAAAGGCGCGCTTCTTGTCCTTGAGGTCGGTCAGCGCCACCGACAGGCTGCCGCGACGGAAGTAGATCGATTCGGGGAGCTTGTGCCACAGCATGTTTTCCGCCCGCTTGGCCACGGTCTTGGTGTTGATCAGGTGCTTGGGACCGACATTTTCGGAGATCGAGTTGCCGCCCCAGGAACCGCAGCCGAGGGTCAGCGAGGGCGCCATGTCGAAGTTGTACATGTCGCCGATGCCGCCGTGGGAGGTGGGGATATTGACCAGGATGCGCGCGGTCTTGAGGCGGTCGCCGAAGTAGCGGATACGCGACTGCTGAGTGTCCTGGTTGGTGTAGAGCCCTGAGGTATGGCCGATGCCGCCAAACTCGACCATGGTGCAGGCCTGGTCCACCGCGTCCTCGAAGGAACTGGCGCGGAACATGCCCAGTGTCGGTGACAGCTTCTCGTGGGCAAAGGCGTCGTCGATGCTGACCCGCTCGCCCTCGCCGATCAGGATCTTGGTGTCGGCGGGCACCTCGATGCCGGCGAGCCCGGCGATGGTCGCCGCCGACTGGCCGACGATGGCGGCGTTGAGCGCGCCATTTTTCAGAAGCACCTGACGGACCTGGTCGGCCTCGTCGGCGGACAGCAGGTAGGCCGCGTGGGAGGCGAAGCGTTCACGCACCTCGTCGTAGACCTCGTCGAGCACGATCACCGCTTGCTCCGAGGCGCATACCACGCCGTTGTCGAAGGTCTTGGACATCAGGATCGAGGCCACCGCCCGCTTGATGTCCGCGCTCTCGTCGATCACCACCGGCACGTTGCCGGCACCCACGCCGATGGCCGGCTTGCCCGAGGAGTAGGCCGCCTTGACCATGCCGGGGCCGCCGGTGGCCAGGATCAGGTTGATGCCCTCGTGCTTCATCAGGGCCTCGGACAACTCCACCGAGGGCTGGTCGATCCAGCCGATGATGTCCTGTGGTGCACCGGCAGCCACCGCCGCCTCCAGCACCAGCTTCGCGGCGGCGTTGGTGCAGTGACGTGCGCGCGGGTGGGGCGAGAAGATGATGCCGTTGCGGGTCTTCAGCGAGATCAGCGCCTTGAAGATGGCCGTGGAGGTGGGGTTGGTGGTGGGGATGATGCCGCAGATCAGGCCCACCGGCTCGGCGATGGTCATGGTGCCGGCTTCATCGTGGGTGGCGATGACGCCGCAGGTCCTGTCGTCCTTGTACTTGTTGTAGATGAACTCCGAGGCAAAGTGGTTCTTGATCACCTTGTCCTCGAGCACGCCCATGGCGGTCTCTTCCACCGCCTGGCGGGCCAGCGGTATGCGGGCCTGGTTGGCGGCAAGCGAGGCAGCGCGAAAGATCGCATCGACCTTCTCTTGAGAGAAGCTGGCAAAGACCCGTTGCGCGGCCTTGACCCTGGCGACGAGGGCGTCGAGTTCAGCGAGGTTGGTAACAGCCATTATTGGCCTCCAGTAACATGACAAAGGAAAGAAAAGCGACCTGCGAAACCTCCTTGGCGTGTGCAGCGCCTGTTGCTCGGAGCTGGGCATGTGCCTGGCTCGGGCGTCGGCGAGCGTCGGGCTCGGGCGTCGGCGGGCATAAGGCTCGGGCGTCGGCGAGCATAAGAAGCAAAGCGGCTTGAAAAGTGGCTTGATGTCTTCCCGTCGAGATTCAGTCTATGGCTGTCTCGATTCAGCTCTGCTGACAGGGGTCAGTTTTGTCGCCGGTATTCCGCTGATTCGAACATCATGATGATCGCAAGCATCAGCCCGGCCTATCCGTGGGCTGGGGTAGGGAGGGCGCTTCAGCCGAGCCCCCTGTGGAGGAGGAGAGGTAGACTCCACCTCGGTCAGGAGAGGCCATTGGCAATAATGTCAGGACACAAATCGTCACTCCGACGGGTCTTGCGACCCGAGTGATGGTTGACTAGCCTCGTGTGACGATAGTTGGACGAAAGCTATACAGAGCGAAAGGAGTCGTTATGTGGAGCCTCAAGGATCTTCATCTGCAGCCGATCGCCGGTGAATGGAGGGCTGGAAGTTCCGGCGAGTCGCTCAAGGTGATGGACCCCTACCACCAGAAACAACTGGTGGAGATCACCCAGGCAGATTGCTCCGACGTCGAGCATGCCTTTGATGCGGCCGACCGAGCGCAACGGCAGTGGGCGAATACCAGCGCTACCCACAGAGCGGCTGTACTGCGCCGTGTCGCCGAACTGATGGAAGAGCGCAAGGATGAACTGGTCGAGTGGCTCATCCGCGAGTCGGGCAGCACTCGCATCAAGGCCGAACTCGAGTGGAACAATGCCTGGGAGATGTCGCTCGAAGCCGCCGCCATGGCCACTCGCGTGCAAGGTACCACTGCCGCTTCGAGCGTCCCGGGCAAGGACCATAGGGTCTATCGCAAGCCGCTGGGCGTGATTGGCGTGATCAGTCCCTGGAACTTTCCCTTCCACCTGACCCAGCGCACCATCGGCCCCGCCCTTGCGCTGGGTAACGCCGTGGTGCTCAAGCCTGCCAGCGATACCCCCTTGACCGGTGGATTGCTGCTGGCACGGCTTTACGAGGAAGCGGGGCTGCCGAAGGGGCTCCTCAGTGTTCTGGTTGGTGCCGGCAGCGAGCTCGGCGACCCGCTGGTCGGACATCGGCTAGCCAAGCTTATCTCCTTCACCGGTTCCACCGAGGTGGGCCGACAGATCGCCAAGGGGGCGGTCGGCGGAGAACATATCAAGCCAGTGGCACTGGAACTCGGCGGCAACAGTCCCTTTGTGGTGCTCGATGACGCTGACATCGATCGGGCCGTACGGGCGGCGGTGGTCGGCAAGTTCATGCATCAGGGCCAGATCTGCATCGCCATCAACCGTATCATCGTCGATGCGTCGATCCACGACGCCTTTGTCGAGCGCTTCGTCGAGCGGGTCAAGGGGCTCAAGGTCGGGGACCCCTCCGACGCAGATACCGTCATCGGACCGATCATCAACGATCAACAGCTAGACGGGCTGAAGGACACCATCGACAGGGCCCGGGAGTCTGGTGCCCGGGTGGCGCTCGAGGGCTCTCTTGAAGGCCCTTGCCTGCATCCCTGGGTGTTCAGCCATGTCAGCGAGGAGATGGACCTGGCCTGCAACGAGATATTTGGTCCGATCGCCGGCATCATCAAGGCCGACGGTGAGGCCGAGGCGATACGCATCGCCAATGCCACCGAGTATGGCCTCTCCGCAGCGGTCTTCAGCGGTTGTCCGGCGCGCGGCGAACGGGTGGCACGCCAGATAGAGTCGGGAATGGTGCACGTCAATGACATGCCGGTGAACGACGAACCACACATGCCGTTCGGTGGTGAGAAGAATTCCGGGATCGGCCGCTTCAACGGCGACTGGGTGCTGAACGAGATGACAACCGTGCAATGGGTCAGCGTCCAGCACGAGCCTCGCGACTATCCCTTCTGATGGATTCCTCGGATACGGTGCGAAGCGCGTGCCGCCTGCTAGAGTCAAGTAGACTTAGGGTTGTGGATTGAACCCTCTGTGAGCGTCCCTGGACCCTGGCCAGGGTCAACCGACAGCGCTAGGGTGAAAGGGAATCACGACCAACGTCTTAGACAAGGAGATGTTATGAAAAACAGCATGATGCGTCGTTTCGGAATGGCTTTCGTGATCGCGATGATGGCGGGTGGTCTGGCCGCCTGCGAAGAGGAAGGCCCTGCCGAGCAGGCCGGCGAGGAAATGGATCAGGCGGTCGAGGATGCCGGTGAGTCCATGGAAGACATGGGCGAAGAGATGGAAGAGTCGGCCGAGGAAGCCACCAACTGATGTGACAGGCGTCACCGTCAGCGGCGCTATGCCGAGAGAGGCAGCGTGAAGGACGGGTCTGCTCACACTGACCTTGTGGGTCGGTGATGTCGCCTGTCTTCGCCGCTGAGGAGTATCAGGATAAGAGGTCTGTCCCCAGGGGCAGGCCTTTTCTGTGTGCAACGGAGTTGTTTCATGATCAAGCGGATCAAGATCGCGGCGGCACTGAGCGGCCTGATGATGTCCCAGGCAGTAATGGCCGCCGCGCCCGAAACGTCACACTGGTCCTACACGGGAGACACGGGACCTGCCCACTGGGCTGACATCGACGACGACTTCAGTATGTGTGGCCTGGGTCGCAACCAGTCGCCCGTCGATATCGATGGCGCTATCGATGCCGAACTTCCACCGCTACAACTTGACTACGCGACCACCGGGACCAGGGTCTTCAACAATGGCCACACGGTGCAGGTAGCCTCCCCCGAGGGCAACACGCTGACGCTTGATGGGGATCTCTTCATCCTGCAGCAGATGCACTTTCACGCGCCTTCCGAGCACACGGTAGACGGACGCCGGTTCCCGCTGGAAGCGCATCTGGTGCACAGCGACAAGGACGGCAACCTGGCGGTAGTCACGGTGCTGTTCGAGGAAGGCGAGGAAAATGCAGCATTGCGCTCGCTTGCCGATAGCCTGCCAGATACCGCCGGTGAACGTGCCGACGTAACCGATACCGTGAACTTCACGCAGATGTTGCCGGCCCAGCATGACTACTATCGCCTGAACGGTTCCTTGACCACTCCACCCTGCTCCGAAGGCGTCCGCTGGGTGATCATGCAGAGCACGCAGGATATTTCATCTGATCAGGTCGAGTCGTTCTCTGCTGCGATCGGGGACGCCAATAACCGGCCGCTGCAGCCTCTGAATGCCAGAGTGCCACTCAAGTAGTTCCGTCTCTCGACAACACCTTGTCACATGGTGATAAGCATCGCTCCCGGACGTCGTCGGCGCTGCTGCGCTGGGTCCGGGCCGGCACTTGCATGGCATCATTGATGCCGTCGGTACTAGCCAAGTCGCGATTGTCACTCTAATGTAAACGGGGAAGTTACAAATTTTTCTCCTGGAGGTGCTTCATGAAGCAAGGAATGTTTCGTCGTCTGGCCCTGGCCAGCGCTGTGGCGTCCATGATGCTGGTACTGGCGGGTTGCGAGGACGACGCGGCCGAAGACGCTGGCGCTCAGGTGGACGATGCACGCGAAGCGGTGGAAGAGCAGGCGCAGGAGACCGCCGCCGAAGCGGAGCAGTTGGCCGAGGACGCCGGAGAGGCGATGAGCGAGACCGCCGACGATGCCGAGCAGGCGATGGATGAAGCCGCCGCCGAAGCGGAGCAGCAGGCCGAGGACGCCGGAGAGGCGATGAGCGAGACCGCCGACGACGCTGAGCAGGCGATGGATGAAGCCGCTGCCGATGCCGAACAGCAGGCCGAAGAGGCGGAGCAGGCGATGGATGAAACTGCTGCCGACGCTGAACAGGCGATGGATGAAGCCGCCGCCGATGCCGAGCAGCAGGCCGAGGACGCCGAGCAGGCGATGGACGAAACCGCTGCCGATGCCGAACAGCAGGCCGACGAGGCTGCCGCAGGAGCCTCCAATCTGGTCGACGACGCTCAGGAAGCGCTGGGTGATGCTGCTGATGCCGTGCAAGAGCAGGCCAACGAGGCCATGGAGGGCATGAGCAATCTGGCAGAGGACGCCCAGAATGCCCTGAGCGATATGGCCGGTGACGCCGAACAGGGAGCCGATGCGGCTGCCGAGAGCGCGGGTCAGGCGGTCGAGGAAGCCGGTGACGAGGTCGAGCAGGCGACCGATGAGGCGGCCCAGTAAGTCGAACCTTCTGGTCGGGGCTTTTGCGCCGGGCGTCGGTTCTACAGGCTCGGTTTGGTCAGGCTTGGCGCCTTCATGGCGCCTTCAGAAGCACCCACCGGCCCTTGAGCCCGTCAGAAACACAAAAAGGCCGAGATCCAGGATCTCGGCCTTTTTGCGTTGCCTATCTGTGGGCTGGGTGGCCATCACTGCCCGCCGCTGAGGGCGGCAGGCAGCGACGATGATCAGCCGTTCTGCTCGATGCCCTGGATGTACCAGGGGGCATCGTCACGCATTTCGCGGATCAGGTGCCAGGTCTCGTTGAACTCGGTTTCGCTGCCGTTTTCCTTGAGCACGCCGTGGAACAGCACCCGCGCCTCGGCCTGGTTGGCGAACTCCTGAACGCCGCCGAGCTCCGCAAACAGGCGCACGATTTCGGTCTGGTTGTTGGCCGGCTCCTGGGCCCGCTGTTCGCGCAGCAGGTTGTAGAGTTCCGGCGTCACGTACTCCTGGATGCGCGGCAGGTCGTTGTTGTCCCAGGCCCGCTGCAGGGTCATGAAGTGCTCCTTGGCGCCGCCGAGGAAGCGTTCACGGTCGAACCAGGCGGGGTCTCCCTGAGGCCCTCCGGTCTGCGTGCCTGCGCTGTGGGCACCGAGACCTCCGGCGGAGCCTGGCATGTTGAACGGTGAGCTCTGGTGCTGTTCACGGTGCATGCCGGATGAACCGCCTCCCGCCGATGCGGTGGCCGTGCGCCGCCTTGCCAGCAGCTTGAACAGCAGGAAGGCCGCGCCTGCCATCAGCAGCAGGTCGACCATGCCGAGGCCATCGAAGGCGCCGCCGAAGAACAGCGCGCCGAGCAGGCTGCCGGCCAGCAGACCGCCGAGCATACCGCCCATCAGGCCGCTCTTCTTGCCGGCGGTCGGGGCGGCGTTGGGACGAGCGGTGTTCTGTGACTGGGTCGCACTGGGGCTGGCCTGGCGCGAGTAGGAACCAACACTCTTGCCGCCACCCAGGCGGCGGGCGTCGGCGCTGTCGACGGCAAGGCCGAAGCCCATCACGCCGACAAGGATCATCACGAGAAGGTGACGCATCGAAGACATCTCCGTAGTTCGGCCTGCATTGGCCAGTCTGGGCCTTTGACCCTGGTGGTCAGAGGCACGTCGCTCGTCCATTCTAGCGATAACGGGCGCCGCGGGAAGCCGTGTACAACGAAAAGTCGAGGAGACCCCATGCTGATCGAACGTAGTGACAGTCTGCTGCTGGTGGTCGACGTGCAGACGGCATTGATGCCGGTGGTGGAAAGAGGGGATCAGGCGATCACTGAGATTGGCTGGCTGGCGGCCGTGGCAGAGCGCCTGGAGGTGCCTGTGTGGGTGACCGAGCAGTATCCTCAGGGGCTCGGGGCGACCGAGCCGCGACTGAAATGTGCCCTGCCACAGAGCACCCGCTGGTTCACCAAGAGTCACTTCAACGCCTGCCGGGAGCGCGATATTGCACAGGCCTTCGAGGCGGCTGCACCGCGTCAGGTCGTGATTGCCGGGGCCGAAGCCCATATCTGTGTGCTGCAGACGGCACTTGGCCTGCTGGAACGGGGTGTCGAGCTGTTCTGGCTGGTCGAAGGCTGCGTCAGTCGCCGCAGCGATGAAGCGAGACTTGCCGGCGAGCGCGCAAGACAGGCCGGCGCCTGGCAAGTCAGCGCCGACATGGTGGCCTACGAATGGCTGGAACGCTGTGACGACGCGACCTTTCGCGAGGTGCATCGTGAACTGCTTCGCCCCAGGGCGTCCCGGCCGCTGCGGCTGGCGCCCTGAGGATCACCGCTGGCGCGCCAGCCAAGCCAGTCAATAAAGCCACGCCTTCATGATCGCTGAAAGGTGGCACCGTGCACCGTCTGCGGCGCACGGACGAGCGCTACCGGCGTAGCGGCGGCGCGACTCAGGCGGGGTTGTCGCGGGTGAACACCAGGGTGCCACCCTCGGACTCGGCGGCGTTGAAGCGGTACCCGGCCACGTCGAAGTCCTTGAGCCCTTCCTTGTCGTCCAGGCGTTGCTGGATCATCCAGGCGGCCATCAGTCCCCGGGCCTTCTTGGCGTAGAAGCTGATGATCTTGTAGCGATCGTTCTTCCAGTCCTTGAACACCGGGGTGACCACTTCGGCCTTGAGCTTTCTGGCATCGATGGCCTTGAAGTACTCGTTGGAGGCCAGGTTGACCAGCACAGGTGTTCCGCTCTGTGCCACCGCCCGGTCGAGCTCCTCGGTCAGCAGCGGCTTCCAGAAGGCGTAGAGGTCCTTGCCTTTGGCGTTTTCCAGACGGGTGCCCATTTCCAGGCGATAGGGCTGGATCAGATCCAGCGGGCGCAGCAGGCCATAGAGGCCCGACAGGATGCGCAGATGATCCTGGGCGAAGCGGTTGTCGGCTTCATCGAAGGCGTCGGCCTGCAGGCCGACGTAGACGTCGCCCTGGAAGGCCTGGGCGGCGACCTTGGCGTTGTCCGGAGTAAACGGGGTCTGCCACTGACCGAAGCGCGCCGCGTTGAGTCCGGCGATCTTGTCGCTGACGCCCATCAGCTCCGAGATGCGGGCCGGGCTGTAGTCGCGCAGGATGTCGATCAGCTCGCGGGAGCGGTCGAGGTAGTCGGGCTCGCTGTGGATATCGGTGGTGGCCGGGGTCTCGAAGTCCAGCGTCTTGGCCGGAGAGATCACGCTGAGCATGGGCGTGCTCCTGATGTCAGGTAGGGAAAATTGGCAAGTGGCCGTCATTGTACCAAGCCCCGCCGCCGCTCGGGACGAGGGCGTGGCTATGGACGCCATAGTAAAGAGGGCATGCCTGCCGGCAAGGGCAGGCGTTGTTCTCTACTTGAGGCCGGGGCAGGGGGGCGAGGCCGCTTCAGGGGCTGGGGTTGGGCAGCCTGTGATGGATGGCCTCGATGTCTTCGATGACTTCGTCGGCCAGCACCAGGGCCTCCGAGGTGAGGTTGCTCTCGAGCTGCTCCATGGTGGTCGCGCCGATGATGTTGCTGGTCAGGAAGGAGCGCGAGTTGACGTAGGCCAGCGCCATCTGGGCCGGGTCCAGGGCGTGCTCGCGGGCCAGTTCGACGTAGGCCCGGGTGGCATCGATCGCCTGATCGGAACTGTAGCGGCTGAAGCGGTCCCACAGGGTCAGGCGGGCGCCGGGCGGACGGGCGCCATCCAGATACTTGCCCGACAGCACGCCGAAGGCCAGCGGCGAGTAGGCCAGCAGTCCTACCTGTTCGCGGTGAGCGATCTCGGCCAGCCCCACCTCAAAGGTCCGGTTGAGCAGGTTGTAGGGGTTCTGTATCGAGGCGACCCGCGGCAGGCCCAGGGACTCGGCCAGTTGCAGGCAGCGCATCACGCCCCAGGGTGTCTCGTTGGACAGACCCACGGCACGTACCTTGCCGGCATCGACCAGTTCCTTGAGGGCCGACAGTGTCTCTTCCAGATCGGTGGCCTGCTCGTCCTCGTCGTGGGTATAGCCCAGGCGACCGAAGAAGTTGGTCGAACGGTCCGGCCAGTGCAGCTGGTAGAGATCGACGTAGTCGGTGTTCAGGCGTGCAAGGCTTGCGTCGATGGCCTCATGAAGATGGGCGCGAGTCAGGCGAGGTCCGCCGCGGATGTGCTTGATACCGGGGCCGGCAGCCTTGGTGGCGATGACCACGTCGTCGCGGCTTTGGCGGCCCTTGAGCCAGGAGCCTACATAGCGCTCGGTCAGTCCCTGGGTGTCGGCCTTGGGCGGCACCGGGTACATCTCGGCGGCGTCGATGAAGTTGACGCCGAAGGCCACCGCGCGGTCGAGCTGGGCATGGGCCTCGGCCTCAGTGTTCTGCTCGCCGAAGGTCATGGTTCCAAGGCACAGGCGACTGACGTCGATGCCGGTGTTGCCAAGGGGACGGATCTGCATGGGGACTCCTTGTGGTAGGCCTTTGTCAGGGGGGCGCAGCGCCGCCGCCGGACCGTTTTTGCTGCAAAGCATCGAGATGGTACCTTTGGCCGATAGGGGTCGCCAAATCCCGGGGGTTGAGTCCGTATCGGGCCAGGCGTATGCTTGCCACCCCGTTGCCGCGGAGGAGTCCGTGGCACCGTCGATTCAACAGGAGATCGCCCGCGACACAGGAGGTGTCCGGTCCGACTTCCATCCTTTGGACTCAAGGTTGTTGCCATGCAGCAGGCATCGTCACTGAAGACGCGGCTCGAGTACCGTCTGGCCCAGCAGTTGTTTCACACTCGCTGGTTGCCCCGCTCGCCGCGAACCCAGAGGCTGACCATGCGTCTGTTTCAACGCTGTGCGGACGCCGGACACCCGGCAGCACTGTCGTTGTACGGGCACATGCTGTTTCACCGGTCACGGGCACCCCAGGACAAGGCACGCGGCGCTCGCTACGTGCTGCAGGCCGCCCATGGCGGGGACGTCAGGGCGCAGTACCAGGCAGGCCAGATCCACGAACATGGCTGCGCGCTGTACCCGGCGCGCCACGACCACGCCGTGACCTGGTACGCCCGGGCCGGGGAAGCGGGGCATGCGTTGGCGGCGGCGCGCCTGGAGCGCGCCTACCGGGATGGTGAGCTGTCGCTACCGGTGGATCCAGAGCGTGCCGCCTACTGGGCGGTGCTGGCTTCGGCAGGGCAGGCCTCGTCAGGACAGCCCTCGTCAGAGCAAACCTTGGCACGGCAGGCCTCGCCAGGTTCGGCCAATAGCGCCCTGGCCAATGGACAGCCTGTTCCGGGGCAGTCCGCCAGGCAAGACGGTGTCATGCTGGACAAAGCGGAAGCCCAACAGCGACACTAGAGGTATCAGGCGCGGCGGTTGGGTCGCGCACGGGTCCCGGTGAGGCCGAGACGAGCGGCGGTTCAGGATTCCCTGGCCGCCGCTGGTAGTTTGGGCCTCGGGTACGGTTTTCGTTGTCGGGTGACGTCGGGGAGGCGTTTTGGCCGACTGTCACGACGAGGTTTGCTGCCTGTGGTGTTACCGACTCTGCTGGATATCGAAGCCTCTGGATTCGGGCGCGGCAGCTACCCGATCGAGATCGGCCTGGCGCGGCCGGACGGCAGCTGCTGCGCCTTTCTGATTCAGCCCCTCGAGGAATGGACCCACTGGGATCCCAAGGCCGAGCTGCTGCACGGGATATCCCGGGCCCGGCTCGAGCGCGAGGGCTATCCGGTACGTCACGTCGCCCGTTGGCTTAACGATGAGCTGCACGATATCGGCATCGCCTACAGCGATAGCTGGGGGTACGACAACACCTGGATGTCGCTGCTGTTCCACCACGCCGGCATGATTCCCGCCTTCCGCCTGGAAGCGCTGCGGCGGTTGCTCGACGAGACCCAGATGGCGATGTGGAGCGACATCAAGGAGTCGGTGATCGAGGAGCGGGGCATCCAGCGCCATCGCGCCGGCGAGGACGCCCGGCTGCTGCAGTTGACCTTCGCCCGCACCCAGGAGCTCAGCGCGCGCCGCTGACGCTCACTGTTTATCACTCTCGCTGACGCTCACTCTTTCTCGCGTTCTTTCTCGCACTCTTTGCCGCGCCATGGCGTCGCTCTATGTGGCGCCGCTCTCTATGGAGCTGTTGGGAGCCTGCCTACCTGAACAGTTACCCACAGCCGGTCCGACTGACCGTCTGTGGATAACGTATGCTGGTGTGATCCTTCAGGGAGCGAGATCAATCGGCGGCGACACGCAGCAGCAGCTTGCCGGTGTTGGCATTGTCGGCGAGGTGCTGGTGGGCGGCTTCGACCTCCGCGATGGGCCAGTCGGCGTCGATCAGCGGAGCGAGCTCGCCGCGCTCGAGCCTTGGCCACACGTGGCGAGCGAGTTCACCCAGAATCCTGCCCTTGTCTTCCGGTGACCTGGCCCGCAGGGTCGAGCCGATCAGGCGCTGGCGCTTCATCAGCAGGCGGCCGATATCGAGCTCGGCGTGGCGTCCGCCCATCAGCCCGATCACCACCATTCGTCCATCGGCGGCCAGCACCCGTTGATTGTCGGCCAGATAGCTGGCCCCCACCGGGTCGAGGATCAGGTTGACCTCGCCGAATGCCTTGACCGCCTCGACGAAGCTGCCCTGGTGGCGGTTCCAGCCCGCCCTGGCACCCAGCGACAGGCAGCGCTTGAGCTTTTCATCGCTGCCCACGGTGACAAAGCAGGGGTGACCGAACTCGCGGCACAGCTGGATCGCGGCGGTACCGACGCCGCTGGCGGCGGCGTGCAGCAGCACCTGCTCGCCTTCGGCGAGTTGGCCTTCGATGAACAGGTTCAGCCAGGCGGTGGCGTAGACCTCCGGCAGGGCGGCGGCCTCGCGCAGGCCAAGGCCATCGGGCACCGGCAGCACCTGGCGTTCGTCCACGCAGACCTTCTCTGCGTAGCCGCCACCGGCGAGCAGCGCGCACACTTGCTGTCCAACCTGGAGCTTTTCGACCTCGGGGCCGAGCGCCACCACGCTACCGCTGACTTCCAGTCCCAGCACCTCGGAGACGCCTGGGGGCGGTGGGTACTGACCGGCGCGCTGCATCAGGTCGGCGCGATTGACGCCGGCCCAGGCCACCTCGATATGCACTTCTCTGGCCCGGGGGGCGGGGAGATCGTCGGTGGACCGCCAGATCAGGCGGTCGCCGTCTTGCTGCATGGCGTACATCGGACATCCTCCATGATGAAATGAGAGGTCGACGAGGCGGCTGAGAAGCCGCTTGGACGCAGGAGCCTAGCGCTTGTCCAGGCGGGCCTCGAGCGCCTCCAGCAGGGCGTCGGGGTTGGCTGCACTGATCAGCGTATCGAGCGTGGCGGTGTCGAGAAAGCCCTGCTCCACCCCGGCGTGGAGGAACCTAAGCAAGGGGCGATAGAAGGCGCAGGTGTCGAGAATGCCGATGGGCTTGGCGTGCAGGCCGAGGTAGCGCCAGGTCCAGGTCTCGAAGAATTCCTCCAGGGTGCCGATCCCGCCCGGCAGCATCACGAAGGCGTCGGCGTTGGCCGCCATCTGGGCCTTGCGCTCGTGCATGTCGCCGACACGAACCAGTTCGGTCAGGCCATCGTGGGCCAGCTCCCGGTCCACCAGGTGGTGGGGCATGACGCCGATGACCTGGCCTCCGGCCTCCAGGGTGGCATCGGCCAGCGCGCCCATCAGGCCGACACTGGCGCCACCGTAGACCAGGCCATGACCGCGTTCGGCCAGGCGCCGGCCGAAGGCGCGGGTATCCTCGAGAAAGCGGGGATCTTCGCCCTGGCGTGAACCAAGATAGACACAGATCTGGGCCATGGAACGTTCTTCCTGTCGCGGCGTGAAGGGGGAGAGCGCTTGTCTGCGAGCAGCTCAGGGCAATAGATCGATGATGCCGTAGTGCTCGTCGACCCACTGGCCGATCACATTGTTGCCGCACAGGTGATGGGCGTACTGGGTGTGCAGGCAGCGCACCTGATCGTGGTTGGCGATGCCGCCGATGCCGCGTTCACGCAGCACCTTGTCATAGCCCAGACGCTCGACCTCGGCACGCTGCTCGGCGCTCATGTGCGCCCAGCGGGTCGCGATGTAGTCCTGGTGGCTTGCATGGTAGGCCGCACGGAAGTCGTCATCCTCCTTCAGCCGGGCTTCCAGCGACTTGATCACGCCGGCGGCCTCGATCCGTGACAGCTCCACCTTGAGCAGCTCGGAACTCAGCCAGAACAGGGTGGGAAACGGCTTGCCGTCGACGATCGGGGCCATGCGCAGCACCAGCGGAGTGCCTTCGCCGTCGGTGGCGGCAAGGGCCTCGATGCCGCGGGGCTCGCGACCGAGCTGCTCGGCGATGATCGCCGTCTGGGCGGCATCGGGGGGCGTGTCAGGACGGATCACCATCGGGGTTGTCTCTTACGAATTTGGTGGAGCGCCCCACCGCGCGAAAGAAGGCACGATTGAGCTGTTCCGGGGTGGGGACGTAGGCCTGCTCGCGCTCGATGAACTCGGCGCCGCGTGCGATCAGCACGTCGTAGAGGCGATTGAACGGGGCATCATAATCGTAGGGATCGGCGCCGAACAAGCGAATGTGCGGATAGTCGGCGAAGCGCTCGAGGAAGAAGGCTTCCAGGCTGGCCTCGGCGGCGCGATGGCGGACCTTGTCGTCCGGGTCCAGCCACAGGGTGTAGCGGATCGCCATGGGCACCTCTGGTGTCGATATGGCTCCACCCTAGCATTTTTGCCATTTTGACGCTTGTTCGGCCGGTCTTTTTACTGGGAACAGGGCAGTCTCGAAGGGCTAGCTCGAAAGGCTGTCTCGAAGCGCTATCTTGAAACGCTATCTCGAAGCGCTATTTCGAAGGACTATCTCGCCAGCGCCACCACCTGGGCATCGGTCAGCGCGATCAGGTCGTCCGGGGCCAGGGTGATTTCCAGGCCGCGGCGTCCGCCGCTGACGTGGATCTGGCTGTGGTCGTGACAGCTGTCATCGATAAAGGTGGCCAGACGCTTCTTCTGACCCAGCGGGCTGATGCCACCGACCACATAGCCGGTGGCTCGTTCGGCCGCTTCGGCCTCGGCCATGGCGGCCTTGCGACCCTTGGCCGCCTTGGCCAGGGTCTTGAGGTCGAGCTTGCGCGATACCGGCACGATGGCCACCACCAGGCGCTGGCCATCGATGCTGGCCAGCAGGGTCTTGAACACCGCCGCGGGGTCCAGCCCCAGCGCCTCGGCCGCCTCCTCGCCGTAGGCCGGCGAGCGCGGGTCATGCTCGTAGCTGAGGGTGGAAAATGGTCTGCCGGCCTTTTCCAGCGTCTTGACGGCAGGGGTCATGGTCAGGCGATCTCCGGTTCGTGAAGGTGCTCCATCAGGGCTTCGCGCAGCTCGCCTTCGATCGGCACCGCCTTCTTGGTCTGGTGGTCGAAGTGCACCAGCACGGTGTGGCCGAGATTGGTCAGCTCGCCCTTCTGGTGGGCTTCCTGGGTCACGGTGAAGGAGCTGTTGCCCAGGCGTGACAGGTAAGTGCGAACCTCGATGTCATGGCCATAGTGGAGTTCGGCGCGATAGTCGATCTCCATGCGTGCCATGATCAACCGCCACTTGGCCGGGTCCAGGTCCGGGGTGAACAGTCGGAAGAGGTCGTTGCGTGCCAGCTCGAACCAGGCCGGCAGGCGGGTATTGTTGACGTGACCGAGGGCGTCGGTGTCGTAGAAGGCGGGCTCGATGGTGCGGGTCAGCATAGGGCGTTCTCGTTTGTTGTGGTGGCGATGTGGTGATGTCAGGGTTTCAGGATTATCCCAAGCAAGCGCTAGGTCAAGATGCGGGCGTCGGCGCGCCCGTCTTGGCTCAACGCTTGGCTCAGCCTTTAGCTCAGCCCTTGTCTCTCAACTTCGGCGGCCTGCCCACCACTGCTGCACGCGCATCCACGACAACAGCCACAGGGTGGCGGCGGCGAAGCCCAGCAGGGTGCCTGGCCACAGGCCGAGGCTTGCGTAGGTCAGTGACACCACCAGGGCGTAGCACAGAAGCGAGCCCAGGCCCGCAGGATAGTGCTTGATGACCGTGGCCACCGGCGCTGCCCCCTGGGTCAGGTGGAGGATCACCAGGAACGGGTACATGGTCACCGGGAACGCCGCCATGACCCCGGCCCAGGCGCTCGGCACCACATGGGCGAGGCCGGTGATCAGGAAGATGATGCCCGCGGCGAGCCCTGCCCGCAGCGCCAGCGCGGGCCAGGAGAAACCGCCCTTGGGGGTGGCCTTGACGTCGGGGACCCGACGATAGAGCCAGGTGAAGACGATGATGGCGGCCAGGGTGGTGAGGGTGCCACCGAGGCGGCTGAAATCGACCTGGGTCAGCAGGCTGCTGGCGGCGAGCCAGGCGGCAAGGCCACCCGCGGTTCCCTGGGCCACGCCCTTGAGCCCGTCACCGCGTGCGGCCAGCAGGTAGCCGCCGCCCAGCGCCAGGGTCGCGGTGAAGCCGGCCAGGGTGTGTACGGCGCTGTCGCTGGCGAACTGGGGCGACAGCTCCAGGCCAATGAAGAACAGTGCGATGGCGGTGCCCAACGGGTAGCCGGAGAGCAGGCCGGCGACCCGGGTGCTGACCCGCTCGGCGATGACCGACAGGCCGAGCACGACGCCGACGGAGATAAGCAGTTTGGCCAGTTGCCAATGAAGGGGGACGTCCATGAGGGGAGGGGGTTCCTTGGGTTATCGTATGTATCTGGTGACCAGGTTCAAGCGAGATGACCATGACCGAGCTGTCGCCGCCCCCGAGGCCGGAGCGCTGCGAGCTGTGCGCGCGAGGGGCGCCCCTGACCAAGCATCATCTGATACCGCGTTCGCTGCACGGCAAGGCGCGCTATCGCAAGCGCCACGATCGCGTCGAGCGCCTGACGGCGATCCTGTGGGTGTGCCATGGCTGCCACCGCCATCTTCACGCGCTGCTGAGCGAGCGTGAGCTGGCCGACCATTATCGCAGCCGCGAGGCGCTGCTGGCACATCCGGAGATTCGTTCCTTCGTCGAATGGCTGTCGACCAAGCCGGATGGGTTTCGGCCGAAGCGGCCGACCCGGCGAAGAGGCTAGGGCTTCAGTGCGGTGCCTAGACCAGCCTGAGCCCCTGGCGATCGACCCAGGCGGCGGTCACCGCGGCCGCCAGCGGTTGGCGAAGGTGTTCCGGCAGGGCATCGACGGCGGCGTCGCGGCTGTCGAAGGCGCGATTGCGCAGCCAGCAGTAGGCCCAGGCGCAGGCCTCGGGCTCATCGCCGGGTGTCGGCCGCGCAGGCATCTGGACCAGCAGGAACAGCGCGGTACGCACCGCCCAGTGGGGTGGGATCTCGTCGTTGTCGGCGGCGGCCCAGCGCTCCAGTGTGGCGCCGTCCGGGGTCTCTCCCGGGTCGCCGAGGCCGGCGACCCGGGCGGTTTCTGCCAGGATCAGCGCCAGGCGATCGGGGTCGCCGCGTCCAAGCGCCAGCCACTGGCCGATCAGGGCAGGCATTCCTCGGCATACCTTGGCGAAGAATCCGTGATGCGGCATGGTGCTTGTCATGGGGGAAGCGTCCTTCAAGTGCTTGGCCAGGGTATCCTGGCAACCGACCAGCCATCGTCAGGGAGATGACCATGAAACCCGATTTTGCCACGCCGATCGATCGACGACAGCCCCGCGGTGATGATCGTTCGCCACATTGGCCGTCACAGAAGTGGCACCGCCACGGTGATGACGTCCTGCCGCTGTGGGTCGCGGACATGGACTTCCGCTCGCCCGAGGCGGTGGTCGAGGCGCTGTCGGCGCGCATCGATCATGGCGTCTTTGGCTACGGTCTGGTGGCGGAAAGTCTGGAACAGACGCTGATCGACTGGAGTGCCAGCCACTATGGCTGGGACATCGAGGACCGCTGGCAGCACTGGCTGCCGGGGGTGGTTCCGGCGTTGCACCTGGCGAGCCTGGCCTTTACCGAGCCTGGCGATGGGGTGCTGACGGTGACGCCAATCTATCCGCCGTTCTTGCAGGTGGCCAGGCGCACCGGGCGCCTGCCCCAGCAGGCAGCCATGCGCCCGCCCCAGGCGCCGGGCGAGCCCTGGACGCTGGACCTCGAGGCGCTGGAGGCGGCGATCACCGAGCGGACCCGGCTGCTGTTGTGGTGCCAGCCCCACAACCCCACCGGACGAGCCTGGCGCCGCGAAGAGCTCGAAGGACTGGCCGAACTGGTCGAGCGTCATCGGTTGATTGTGGTCTCAGACGAGCTGCACTGCGACCTGCTGCTCGACGAAGGAGCGCGCCACCAGCCCCTGGCCGCCGCCTTCCCGGCGCTGGCTGATCGCATCATCACCCTGTGGGCGCCCTCCAAGACGTTCAATCTGGCTGGGCTGACCGCCGCCTGCGCGATTTGCCCCGACGCCGGCCTGAGAAAGCGCTTTCGTGATACCGCCAAGGGATTGATGCCGGACGCCAATGTGCTCGGGCTGGTGGCGGCAGAGGCCGCCTATCGCCACGGCGAGCCCTGGCGTCAGGAGTTGTTGACGGTACTGCGTGGCCACCGCCAGACGCTGGTCGAGCGTGTCGCTGGCTGGCCCGGCGTGGGCTTCAGCGCCCCCGAGTCGACCTATCTGGCCTGGCTCGATCTGCGCCAGTCGACCCTGGGGGCCGAAAAATCGCCTGCCTCGGCATTGCTCGAGCGAGCCGGGGTCGCGCTGTCGGATGGCGCCGACTTCGGCTGGCCGGGCTTTGCGCGGCTCAATTTCGGCACCACGGCCATCCAGCTTGACGAGGCGCTGGCGCGCCTGGACCAGGTGTTGGGCGGCTGAGTGGCGCTGGCGTAATATCCTCAACAACGAAAACGGGGCCCTCGAAGGGGCCCCGTTTTCATGCTCAGGCGATGAGCGGCAAGGCGCTCGACGTCTCGATCCACTCAGTAGAGCAGGGCGAACAGCTTGCGGCGGTAGCTCACCGTCAGCGGATGATCGGCGCCGAGTGCGTCGAACACCCGCAGCAGGGTCTTGCGCGCCAGGTCGTCACCGTAGGCACGGTCGCGCTTCATCACTGCCAGCAATCCTTCCAGGCCGGGTTCATAGTCACCGTCGGCCACCTGGCGCAGCGCCCTCAGATAGTTGGCCTCGCTGTCGTCACGCCCCTCCAGGGCGGCCAGGGTCTCGGCGTCGGGCGCTTCTTCGCCGAACTCGATGCTGGCACGAACGCCGCGGGCCTCGGGACCGTCGCGGTCTTCCGGAGGTAGCGCGTCAAGCAGGGCGCGCGCTTCATCATTGCGACCTTCCGCCACCAGCACTCGGGCCATCTGGATCTGGTAGGCCAAGTGGTCGGGGTACTGCTGTGTCAGCTGCTGCAGGATCTCCAGCGCGGTGGCGGTGTCGCCCGCCGCCAGGGCCTGCTCGGCCTGTTCTTCGGGGCTTGCCGGAGCATCTTCCGGGGCCGGGAAGTAGCGGCCCAGCCACTCGCGAATTTCCTTTTCCGGCAAGGCGCCCTGGAAGTGGTCCACCAGACCGCCCTGGCTGATCAACTTGACGTCGGGTACCGAGCGTACGCCGAGCTGGCCGGCGATGTCCTGGTTGTCGTCGATGTTGAGCTTGGCCAGCAGGAAGGTGCCGGCGTACTCGCGGGTCAGCTTTTCCAGCACCGGCATCAGGTTCTTGCAGGGCTCGCACCAAGGGGCCCAGCAGTCCAGCAGCACCGGGATGCGCATGGACAGCTCCAGCACCTGCTGAATGTTGCTGCGGTCGACGTCGAAGATCAGGTCGCTGTCGGCCGGCCCCTGGGACGCCGCGGCGGCACCCTGGGCGGGTTCGCTGCTCGGATCGCTGCTCAGAGGTTCGCCTGTACGAGGGTCGACGATGGGCATGGGACACAACCTTGTCAAAAGTGAATTGCCCTAAAGATGCGGGCGACGGCCACCGACTTCAAGGCGCCTGCCGATACGCCGGAGCATGCCTGGAATCGATGACTGGCCAGCGGTGTGCCCAAGACGCGGTAAAGGGCTGCGGCGACGGTCGATTCTTGACCGACTCGGGTTGATCGAGGTCAGCTCTTCGACGAAAGAAGGAGGGGGGGATGGCTAATCCGGGGACACGGAAGCGCCAAAAAATATCGAATTGGCACAGAAAAGTTAAGATTTAATCAGGAGGCGAGCTTCGTAATACGGCGATGCCGCAACGGCGTCTGATGGCGAAGCGCTGGTCTCGGCCAGCACCGGACAGCCAACAAAAAACGAGGCAGTCCCGAAGGACTGCCTCGTTTTCGTATTTGGTAGCGGGGACCGGATTTGAACCGATGACCTTCGGGTTATGAGCCCGACGAGCTACCAGACTGCTCCACCCCGCATCAACGAGGACGTAGTATACGGATAATTCTGGCTGCGTCAACCCTGTGCGATTTCGGGTGTGATGGGTCGTGCCGTTCGGGCGCTGTGGTCCATACTGGAGTGGCTGTCATGCAAATGTCAGTGCTAGACGCTAGCCTGGTGGATAGTCGTTGTGGACGTTGATTCGACGCAGTACCACGACGAAGGCCTGCCGAGGTAGGCAGGTGGGGCTGGGCGTCGCAGTGGCAGGAGGCCACCCGCGATCGCTCTGGGCCCGAGGTTCCTGGTTGCGCGAATGCGCAGCACCAGAGCATCCACTGCTATACATGCTTGCAACAACAAGTGCCGTCGCCAAGCGGCGGCGTGAAGGACAATCAGGGAGGTCGTCTATGACTCAGCAAAAGCCCGTCGCGTGGGTCACCGGTGGTACTGGTGGTATCGGAAGCTCAATCTGTCGCGAACTGGCGGATGCCGGCTATCAGGTAGTGGCCGGTTACAACAATCCTGACAAGGCCAAGACCTGGCTGGAGACCCAGAAGTCGGATGGCTATGACAATATCGACATCGCCGGCATCGATCTGACCGATTTCGAGGCCTGCCAGAATGGCGTCAAGGCGATCGAGGACCAGCATGGGCCGATCGCAGTGCTGGTCAACTGTGCCGGTATCACCAAGGATGGCACCTTGAAGAAGATGTCGGCGGACCAGTGGAACGTGGTCATCGACACCAACCTCAACAGCGTCTTCAATACCTGCCGCAGCGTGATCGAGAGCATGCTGGAGCAGGGCTACGGACGGATCATCAATATTTCGTCCATCAACGGCCGCAAGGGGCAGTTCGGCCAGGTGAACTATTCCGCCGCCAAGGCCGGCATGCACGGTCTGACCATGGCGCTGGCGCAGGAAACTGCGACCAAGGGCATCACCGTCAACACCATCTCGCCTGGCTATATCGCCACCGACATGATCATGAAGATTCCGGAGAAGGTGCGCGAGGCCATTCGCGAGACCATCCCGATGAAGCGGTACGGCACGCCGGAAGAGATCGGCCGCCTGGTCAATTTCCTGGCCAGCAAGGACAACGGTTTTATCACCGGTGCCAATATCGACATCAATGGCGGTCAGTTCATGGGCTGACAGACGTCGCGCCGGGCTCACGAGGCTCGGCGATGTACATTTCGCCAGAAACCACGATGCGAGGCCAAAAGGCCTCGCATCGTGGTTTTCAGGGGTTGAAAGAGTTCAGGGGTTGAAAGAGGGGGGAAGGCACGGCAAGCCGTGCATCGCTCAGGGTGGTGGCAGTTGACTCAGCCCATCCAGCAGGGCGTCGAGCTCCTGTACCTCGCGCTCCCACTGCTGGCGCGACACTGGACCGGTGGCCAGCAGCCCGCACAGTACCGAGATCAGCTCGTCTTCCCGGCTCGGCGCCTGGCCAAGGCTATCGTTGAGGCGGTCGACCTGGATCGCCAGGCGCAGTGGCTCGTCCTGGTGGCCGATCGGATGGCCCGCCAGGAGCGCCAGGTGCACCCGCAGTCGTGCCAGACGCTCGGCGACTTCCTCCGCTGGAGCAGGATCGCGTCGTGCGGCGTTGCGCTGTGCGTGGGCCTGTTTCAGCGCCGGCGGCAACGATAGCGCGGCGGGAATCTCCACATCACTGCAGAGGCGACCGGCGAGGCAGTCATCGTCGGCCTCAAGGTGCTCGAGAATCAGGGGTTTGACCTCGCGCCAACGACCGACGACCTCTGCCACGGAGAGCCGTTCCAGGCGCTCGCGCCGAGCCCGTACGATGCCGGTCCAGCGCTTGCGCATGCCTTCGGTGCGCCGGCCCGATGGCAGCGGTTCCAGCGCGCTGGCCTCATCCACCGCCTTGTCCAGCCAGTCGGCCTCGCTGCTTGCCGCGGGTTGCCAGGCATCGATGCGGTCGATCAGGGCCTGCATCTGTTCCAGCCGCTCGCGAGCACGCTGGGCACGATCATCGCGCTCGGCGTCACGCTGGGCGAAGATCTGGTCGCATAGTTGGCGGAATTCTCGCCACAGGGTCTGCTCCTCGCCCTTGGGCGCGCGCCCCAGTTCGCGCCAGCGCTGTTGCAGTGCCTTGGCCTGGTCGGCTCGCTGGCGTGCCGGCAGTCGTGCATCGACCAGCGCTCGGGCCTGGTCGATCACCTCACGCTTGGCGTCGGCGATCTCGTTGGCGCGGCGATCGATCAGCGCCTGCAACTGGTGCCGGATGCGGCCGAAGCGTCGTCCGATGGCCTCTGCGTGATCGCGCGGGACAGGGGCGGTGCGGCGCCACTGTTCCCTGGCCTGGTCGCGGATCTCGCGCAGCGCGTCGGGGTCGGCCTGGGCGGCGGGCTGCTCCAGAAGGGCCTCGATCTGCTCGCACAGCGCTTCGCGTTCTGCCAGGTTGGCCTCGCGCAGGCGCTGTTGTTGTTCACGCCAGGCCTTGAGCGACTCGCGAATACGTTCGGAGGTTGCCCGAAAGCGCTCGGACTGCTCGCGGTTGGCCGCGGCGTCGCCCAGTGCCTTCCACTCCTTGACCAGCTGGCGATGGCGGCGGTCACGGTCACGGTCGGTGAGGGTGGCGTCCTGCTCCAGGGCCTCGATGGCCTGGCACAGTTGCTCGCGCTTGGGACCGGCGACGAAGCCGCGCCAGTCACGCAGTTCGGCGAGTCGTGCGCCGAGGCGCTTGAGTCGAGACTGCTGGGCACCGGCCGAGGACGGCAGCTGATCGGCGAGGTGGCGAAGCCGCTGGTGCAGGCGGCTTGCTCCCTTGAAGGTACCCTCGTCGAGCAGCGCCTCGAGACGATCCAGTTCCTCATCGAAGCGTGTGAGCTGGGACTCAGACGGTTCGTCTCCGGAAAGATCCTTCTCCAGGCGAAGATGGTGTCGGGCACGTTCGAGCCTCGGGTCTGGCGGCAGACCTTCGGGCCACTTGCAGTCGCTCACCAGCTGCTTCAGCGCAGCCTCGTCGCCGGCCCTGATGGCTTCCTCCAGCGGCAGGGCGCGCTCGACCAGGCGCTGGTGGGCCTGGTTGATGGCGTCGTAGTTCTTCAAGGCCTTGTCGTAGCGCTGGCGCAGGCCGTCGTCGGCGAGGTGGATCTCGGACAGTGCCTGCCAGCGGTTGGCCATCAACTGCTTCTGAGCGCGCAGGCTGGCCAGGTCCTGTTCACCGACATATTCGCCCTGATAGAGCGCGGCCAGGCTTTCTTCCAGCGCCATGACCAGTGCCTCTCGGTCCTGGTCGGCCTGCTCGCGGCGCTGTCGGTCGGCACGCAGGGCGTGTTCCTGGGCCTCGTGATCGTGAATCACCTTGCGACAGCGCAGGCTGGCCTCCTGGTAGCGCTGCTCCTGCCCGGCGTCGGGCAGATCCGCCAGTCGAGACCACTCGCGCTCCAGATGGCGGAAGCGCCCAGCGTAGAGAGGCTCCCAGGTGGCACGGGCGTGCTGCTCGAGACTGGCCAGCAGTTGCTCGCGTCGTTCCCGAGCCTGTTCCACGGCGTCGGCGTCGGCGCGCAGTCGACCCAGGCGTTCCTTGGCGTCGCGCACCACGTGGCGATCCCGGCGGGCCGCCTGGGCCAGCTGCTTGAGACCTTCCTCGGAGGTGACCCGCTCGGCGGCGGCGTGACGTACGGCGGCGATGCCGTTGTCGCAGGCCTGGCGAATCAGGGCGGCCTCGTCATCGAGCCTGGCCAGGGCGGCGAGTCGCAGCTGCTGGTTATCGCCCTGGAGGGCGATCTCCTCGAGCATCGCCGCGTCGTCCAGGGACTCGACGATCTGCTGGCGGCGGCCAAGTTCGATGCCGCCCTGGCGACCGATCAGCAGCGCGATGAGCTGACGATCCAGCTCGCGTGATCCTTTACCCTCGACGCGCAGCTCCAGCAGTCGCTGTGGGTCGTCCAGGCGTCTCGCCGCGGCGAGACGGACGTCGGGCTCGGTGTCCTGGACCAGGGTCTCGAGGGCCTCGCGTTGGCTCTGGGGGTCGAGCCGTTCGGCGGCGTCGCGTCGGACCTGTGGATCGGGATGTCGCCAGCGTGGCGAGAAAAGGCGGCGGAGGAGTCCGGGCATGGGGCTTCCTGCAAAGAAATAAAGAAAGGTGGCGAAACGGCTTCACCATCTTGTTATTGCGCCAGGCTAAGCCGGGCGTCGAGATAGAAAGTTTATCTAAGCATGCGCGCCACCATCAGAAAAGGCCTCAGCGCAGGGCTGTGGCTGATTGGAGACACTGACAGGAGGACAATTGAGGCTTATGATCGGTTGCAGGACCGGGGGCTCTGACTTAGCTTGAGATCATCCCCCGACCAACACCCGACGTGGAGTTCGGCAATGAGCCTCAAAGTGGACAGGGACAGCATGGCGTTTACGTTCAAGGGTGGGATGCTGCCCATGACGGTGATGGAGCTTTCCAGTGCGGATCCCGAGGAAATTCGCGATCAGCTCGCGGGCAAGCTCTCGCAGTCGCCAGCCTTCTTTCAGCACACCCCGGTGGTGCTCAGCGTCGAGAAGCTCGACGAACCTCACCTGGCCCTGGAACGTATCTGTGCGGTGTGCCGGGCGCACAAGCTGCTGCCGGTAGCGGTGCGCGGTGGTGCCGATCCGGTCAAGCAGTCCGCCTGGGCGCTCGGACTTGGCTGGTTCCCCCCCCAGGATGCCGCCCGTGCGCGTACCCTGGAAAGCGTTCCGGTGCAGGAAGACGAAGACGTCACCGTGGTCGAGGAAGTGGAGGCTGACGCGCCTCATGGCGGACGTATCTTTCGTGGCACCGTGCGTTCCGGCCAGCAGATCACCGCTCCCGACGGCGACCTGACCGTGATCGGTGCGGTCAATGCCGGGGCCGAGGTACTGGCGGCGGGCAATGTCCACGTCTACGGTGCCCTCAGGGGGCGTGCCCTCGCTGGCATTCACGGCGACCACCAGGCAGGCATCTTCTGCCGTGAGCTGCATGCGGAGCTGTTGTCGGTGGCGGGCAACTACAAGCGTCTCGAAGATATCGACCCCCAGCTGCTCGGCTCCTCCGTCCAGGTCGTGCTGACGGACGATCAGTTGGGGATCACCGCGCTGAAGTGAGCCTTCAGCCGGGCTTGTGAAGCGCCTTCAGCGGGGCATTGCCGCATCAGCGGGCGCTTTAGCGCGGGACAGCGATTTTTATAAGGCCGTGCCTGGTCACTGCGGTGACCACACAGGACCAACAACTTTACGACGACAGGATGCGACACTTGGCCAAGATCATCGTTGTGACCTCCGGTAAAGGCGGGGTCGGCAAGACAACCAGTGCGGCAGCCATTGCCACCGGGCTGGCACTCAGAGGCAACAAGACGGTAGTGATCGACTTCGATGTCGGTCTACGGAACCTCGACTTGATCATGGGCTGCGAGCGCCGTGTGGTCTACGACCTGGTCAACGTCATCCAGGGCGAGGCCGGGCTGAACCAGGCGCTGATCCGTGACAAGCGCGTGGACAACCTGCATATCCTTCCTGCTTCCCAGACTCGGGACAAGGATGCCTTGACCCAGGAGGGCGTCGAGAAGGTGCTGGACACCCTGACCAAGGACTTCGACTACATACTGTGCGATTCACCCGCCGGTATCGAACGTGGTGCCCAGCTGGCCATGTACTTCGCCGACGAGGCCATCGTGGTGACCAACCCCGAGGTGTCTTCGGTGCGTGACTCCGACCGTATCCTTGGGCTGTTGTCATCGAAGACCCGGCGGGCCGAGCAGGGCAAGGACCCGATCAAGGAGCACCTGCTGATCACCCGCTACAACCCCGGACGGGTCGACCAGGGAGACATGCTGAATCTCGAGGACATTCGCGAGATCCTGGCCATCAACCTGGTAGGTTTGATTCCCGAGTCCGAGGCCGTGCTGAGAGCCTCCAACCAGGGGGTCCCGGTCACCCACGACGACAGCAGTGACGCTGGCCAGGCCTATATGGATACGGTCAGCCGGCTGATCGGAGAGGAGGTGCCCTTGCGCTTCCACGAGTATCAGAAGAAAAGCCTGCTGAGCCGCATGTTCGGAGGAGGAGGTCGCCGGTGAAACTACTCGATTTCCTGAAGCGCGAACGCAAGAAGTCCGCGTCTGTCGCCAAGGAGCGGCTGCAGATCATCGTGGCGCACCAGCGTAGCCAGCGGGGACAGCCTGACTTCCTGCCGATGCTGGAGAAGGAGTTGCTTGAGGTCATCCGCCGCTATGTCGAGGTGGACGACGATGCTATCAATATGTCGCTGGACAGCGAGGACAACTGCTCGGTGCTCGAGCTCAACGTGACCCTGCCGCGCAGCAGTTGATGCAGCGCCTGGTGTTGCTTGAACGTCGTGATATCGTCGCTGCCACATCGCCGATGCGATATCGACAATGCCAGCCATCAAGATGACGCCCCTTGGGCGTCTTTCGTGTATTTCCTTCCCGCGCCGGACTCGACCTGTGATCGTGCAGGCTGAGCCCGGCGTTGGCCTGTGCTAGGCTGACGGGCCTTTGACGTACGCGTGGAGACCGCAATCCCATGGCGCAGCCGAAAGCCGCTCCGCTGACCTTTCTGTGGCACGACTACGAGACCTTTGGTGCCGATCCTCGGCGCGATCGTCCCTCGCAGTTCGCGGCCATCCGTACCGACGCAGAGTTCAACGAGATTGGCGAGCCGGTGGAGCTGTTCTGCAAGCCCGCCGATGATGCCTTGCCGCACCCCATGGCCTGCCTGATTACCGGTATTACGCCCCAGCAGGCGAGGCGCAACGGTGTGCCCGAAGCCGAGTTCGCCGGCTCCATCGTCGACGAGATGAGCGTCGCCGGGACCTGTGCGGTGGGCTACAACAGCCTGCGCTTCGACGATGAGGTCAGTCGTCACCTGTTTTACCGCAACCTGATCGACCCCTATGCACGGGAGTGGCAGAACGGCAATTCGCGCTGGGATCTGATCGACGTGGTGCGCGCCTTCCACGCCTTGAGGCCCGAGGGCATCGAGTGGCCAAGGCGCGAGGACGGCAGTCCCAGCTTTCGCCTGGAAGACCTGACCGCGGCCAACGGCATCGAGCATGCCGGCGCCCACGACGCCCTGGCCGATGTACGCGCTACCATCGCCCTGGCGCGACTGTTGCGGGGCGCCAATGCCAACCTGTTCGACTACCTGCTGTCGCTCAGGGCCAAGCGTGAGGTGCGCAAACGCCTGGATACGACCCAGCGCAAGCCGGTGGTGCATATTTCCCGGCGCTATCCTGCCAGCCGTGCCTGCGGGTCTCTGGTGATGCCCCTGGCCGAACACCCGACCAATCCCAACGGCGTCATCGTCTACGACCTGTCGCTGGACCCTGCCGACATGCTCAGTCTCTCGCCCCAGGAGATTCGTGCTCGGGTATTCGTCAGCAATGACGACCTGGCCGAGGGCGAAAGCCGGATTCCGCTGAAGGTGGTGCACATCAACAAGTGTCCGGTGATCTTTCCGCCCAGTGCGCTCAAGGATGTGTCGGGGCCCCATCAGGGCGAGTATGGCGAGATCGTGGCGCGCATGGGGCTCGAGATGGACGCCTGTCGCGGTCACTACCAGCGGCTGGCCAAGGACCCCGATATCGTCGCCAAGGTGCAGGAGGTGTTCGCCGAGCCACCGCCGGAGCCGCCGAGGGATCCGGACCTGATGCTCTACTCCGGCGGGTTCTTCTCTCCTGCCGACCGCCAGCAGATGGAGCGCGTGCGTGCCATGGATCCCTGGGATCTGGTCGACGCCAGCTTTGCCTTCCAGGACCCGCGCCTGGAGGAGATGCTGTTTCGCTACCGCGCCCGCAGCTATCCGGACACCCTGACCGGCGAGGAGCAGGCGCGCTGGGAGACCTTCCGGTGGGAGCGGATGAACGACTCGGCGCTGGCGAGCCTGACGCTAAAGGACTTCGCGCGTGAAATCGAACGTCTGAACCAGACCTCGCTGAGCGATCGCGAACGCCAGATCCTCGAGGAGATGGTGATGTTTGTGGAGTCGATCATGCCCGCCCAGGCGTTCGGCTAGGGGACCAGCCTGGCGCAGACGCACGGCGTCGCGCTGGCCGTGTCGGGCATCATCAATATGGTGCCATGAATCAGATGTGATGAAGCGGGTGAAACGACGCGGGTGAAACCACAAGGCCCGACCGG
>NZ_JASHIT010000041.1:0-51446 GCF_030733595.1 Halomonas sp. MMSF_3323
GCGGAGGTTCTCCAGAAATCAGTGCCCGGATCTCCGGCACTCCAATAGTGTTGCGCTTGTAGGTTGAGACCGCCCCTACAGTGACCCGGTTGTAAGAAATCCCAATGCTTTACCTATTGGGCCAGAAAGCACTTTGTGAAGTCGCAAAGCTCTCGCGGTAAACGCATCCAGCTTCTCTACGAGAGAACCCAGCTTCCTTAGCATAGCTGGGTTCTTTTCCCCTGCTTCGGAAAGGGCATCTTTGTTAACGACAACTGCACCAAGTAGAGACTGTAACGCCTCCTTTACACCCCGACCTCCTTTTATTCGATAAATCGCCAAAGATCTTCGTATCTTTTCGAGCTCTTCTAGAAGCGCCATCCTCAAGGGGATCTCAATATCACCTTGTGATATGGTGGTGAAAAGCTCAGAGATTAGACTATCTACCTCCGCTAAATCCTCATCACTTAACGTCTCCTCCGAGTAATGCCGACCAAGCTCTTCAGCACAAAATTGCAAGCGCGCGAGAAGGTCATCGGAAAGAGCTTGCTGCTGCCCCTGCCAACTTGAGTTCAAGTTCAACGGAAAAATAGCTTTATCAATTCTCTCGTAAGATTTTAGATAAAGTTCATGATTCAGGTCTGGCAACAACTCGATGAGACCCTTCACCTCCTTAGACAAACTGTAAACCTCCACTACACGGCGAGATATCTCAGCGTCATCATTCTCATCACAATCAAGAGCTTTCGCCCACACCTGCCGGACTTTTTGATTTTGTGGTTGAGATTTTGCTTCACCCAGAATACGATATAGTCGCCCGGCCGGATTAGTTTCATCGATCATAATTCATACCCCCGTTTCGATTGCATAATAACAGCTGAACGAACACGCTGCTTTTCCGCCGTGCCCGCTTTTGCCCGACAGAGGCCAGCATAAAAAACTCAATATACACTAACTATTGATTAGCATGCTGTCCAGTGAAAAAACCTACTCATCTCTTAAATCAAACAGCGACTGTCCCAGAGCCTCTAACGATATTTTATTTTTCTCTTCCTCCATCTTCCTGATATTGGCAAGCTTCCACATTACAGCGGGCAGCTGGTCTACATCCGCGATGGGAAATAGCGACCAGTCAGGCTTTCCCTGTTTAAACGAAAGTAGAAAGCGAACATCATCATCGGTGATCAATTGACCCAGCTGTTCCAGCAGCTTATGGCGCACATCCTCCAGCTGCGATAGCGGAATGTCGGTTATGGCCATGCCGACAAACTCCTTGCGGTAAATGGCCTCGAGCAACTTCATCCTCGGGTTGATGACTTCGTTCATGGGCCTTGGGTGCCCGAGCAGGTAGACCAGAAAGCCCTCGAAGACGCTGCGATCCAGGCCGCCTTGATCCAGCAACAGTTTCACATCGAAAAGATCCCGGGGATGCTGACGATCCAGCGCAGCACAGAGCTTGCCGCCATAGAGGTCCGGCAGCGACACAACCTGCACCGAGGCGAAGCCATACTCATCCTCCACCGCCTCGACCACGTCGAGCTGCTGAGGCGGATGCACAGTGCCGCGCAGTACCGGTGATACCTCCACCTTCACTTGGGTGCGGCCGCGACACACCAGGATCCTCAGCTCATCGCGGCGGTTATCCTGGAGCTCGGCCTTAACCCCAGGCAATTGGGTGCCGATGGCCTGTGATAGCCGCTGCAGCGCCTGGCGACAGTGGTGCAGGGCCTCGTCACGTGGCTCCAGCGGCAGGTAGGCGAGGTCGATATCGACAGACAGCCGCGGGAAGGGCTGGACGAAGAGGTTGATGGCCGTGCCGCCCTTGAGGGCAAAGCAGGGCTCGTCGTTCAGAAAGGGCAACAGCGCGACCAGCAGGCGCACCTGTTCGTGATAGCGGGCATCAATGCTCATCCGTGAACGCCTCCGGGACCGTGACCTGATATTCCTTGTCCAACCGCCCTCCCTTGCAGAGCTGCCGCTTGCCCTTCCCCAGGTCGAGGGCATGGGTCTCCAGTCGATGGTACCAGGCGTGGCCGGCATGGCGGGCCAACACCAGGAAAGCGCGCTTGGTCTTCACCGAGTGGCATCCTGCCAGCAATGCCTGTAGCCGGCGCGGGCGCAGCGTATTGAGCCCGGTGAAGGTATCCACCAGCTCGCTGCTGAACAGAAGCTCGTTGGGCGTAATGGCGATCCACTCAAGGATGGCGCGCTCCGGCGTCGAGACCCGAAGGGAAAAACCCACCCTAGGCGGGTTGTAGTCCGTGAAGCTGCCAGGCAGATCCATCGGCAGCCCTTTATCTTGGTGCAGATCGATAGCCCCGGCCCACTCGGCTTTCTCCAGCCATAGTGGCAGCTGGGAGCGGCGCTCCGCCCCATGCAGGTGGATGGTGTCGTGCCCCATCGGCAGGTAGTGGGCAAAGCCCTGCAGGGCCAGGGCGGTCTGGCCACCCGGCCAGAACGGCGGTACCGCGGGGTCGCTGAGCGCCTGCAGCGCGAAGAGTCCGCTCTCCCAGGTCAGCGGGTCGCCCGCCCGGCAGTAGGCACCTCGCCCGAGACGCTTCAACCAGCGGGCCTCTGCGAGCTTGGCAGCATGGTTGGCGCTGATGCCGTGGGACTCCAGCCACGCCGTGGTGACCACGGCGCCGTGGGGGATCTGCTGCCACAGCTGGTTTACTTTCGTCGCCATAGATTGCCCAATCTGCCAACTATGACACTCATCTTAAACCAAAGCGGTTTAATTTTAACGTCTGAAATGGAAGATTAGGCCAATTTTAGCAACTTTTCTAAACCGATATCTACGTCTCGTGCCCGATCCCCCGAGCCTCGTCTAGCCGCTGGGCGATTTCCAACGTGGCCTCGAGCTCCGAACAGCCCTGCTCGCGCATTACCCGCATGCGCTCTGCCTTCTCCTCGCCCTCCGTGCCGGCCAGGGCCAGATAGAGGCTGGGAGGCACCACCCGGAACAGCGCTTCCAGCCGGCCTGACAGCACTACCCCTTCGGTGTACTTCTTCGAGACCTTGGTGGCGGAGGCCATCAGCTTGCGCTGGGTGGCAGTGAGCTCCTTGAAGCGGCTGACCTGCTCGATCTCGTCCGGCGGCATGTAGAGGCACAGCCAGAACTCGATCATGTTGAGCAGCTTGCGGGCTGCGTCCGGGAAGTCCTCGAGGTTCTGGGTGGCCATCCAGATCCAGTGGGAGAGCTTGCGTCCCATCTTGCCCACCTTGACCAGGTAGGGACTGAGCAGCGGGTTGACGGTGAGCAGGTGGCACTCGTCAATGACCTGGACGATGGGCCGCCCGCTGTACTGGTCGCGCTCGGCCAAGTTGGTGATCATGTTGGTCACGCTGATCACCGCCAGGGCGAGCTGGGCCTCGTAGCCCTCCCGGGCGAAGTGGGCCAGGTCGATGATGGTCACGTCGCACTCGGGCCATGCGGTGCCGGGGCGGTTGAACACCTCACCGTCGAAGCCGTCGCAGAACAGCCCCATCGCCTCGCCCATGTCGTAGGCGCGGCGCTGCCGTTCCTCGGGGATCTCCGTGTCGTGTGAGATCCCATAGAGCGCTTCGCGCACGTCCTGGGTCATGCAGTCGCGGCCTTCATCCCTGCAGCGCTCCGCCGCCCGGTAGATGGCGTCGCGCACCATGCGCCGGTCGGCGCGGCGAAACTCCCGCTCCTCCTTGGGGTCGCCGCCGGTGATCATCAGCCGGGCGGTGATCTCCATCTCACCCAGCAGATCACGCTCCTCGTCGGGCTGCTCCTCTTCCTCCTCCAGGGGGGCCTCCTCGAAGGGGTTGGCGTCCTCGACGTCTCGGGCCAGGCGTCGCTCCTCCACCTCGTTCTCCAGCAGCCGCGTGGCCGCTGCGAACGGCGGCAGCCTGGCCCCGCAGCCCGGCGACAGCTTGACCTGGTTGACGCTCATCCCCTTGCGCTCGAAATACTGGCCCAGCAGTCCGAAGCTGTTGCCCACCTCGATGATGAAGAGCCGAGGGCGATGCATGGCCATGACCTGGCTCAGCACACCATTCAGGGTGGCCGACTTGCCGGCACCGGTGGGGCCGAACACCAGCATGTGGGCGTTGGCCGAGCGGTCCTCGAGGCTCAGCGGATCGAAGCTGAAGGACTCGCCACCGCGGTTGAAGAAGGTCATCCCGGGGCGCCCGGTCCCGCGGCCGCGCCCGAACACCGGCGCCAGGTTGGCCAGGTGGTGGACGTAGTTGAACTGGGTGTACCAGCGGTTCTTGCGGTCCTGCTCCGGATCGAAGTTCATCGGCAACCAGCGCAGATAGGTGTTCAGGCCCGCCACCTCGTCTTCGGGGTCCACCGGCGAGAGGTTGACCTGTAGCAGCTGAGTGGCCAGCGCCATACTGCGCTGCTGGAGATCCTGCTCGTCCTTGCCCATCAGGGTGAAGGCCAGGGTGCTCTGGTAGAGCTTGTGGTTCTGTCCCAGATAGCGGCGGGCGGTCTCGCAGTCTTCGCGAACCTGCCGAGCCAGCACGCTGTCGCCTACTGCCTTGCTGTGCAAGCTGTTGATGTGGTCCTCCAGGGGCTCCTGGGGCGTGGCCACGATGGTCAGCACCGCCTCGGTACCCTCGGGCAGCTTGTCCATCAGGGCGTTGCTGGCCTGGCCGTCCGAACGTCGCACCTCACCGGTGAGGTGGCCCACCACCGGCGCCCGGCGCATCTCCTCCACCACCACACAGCACTGGGGCAGACCATCGAACCACCAATACCCGGTCTCGACATCCCCCCGGGGCGAGTTGAAGAGCATTCCCTCGGCCAGGTCATAGTTCCAGGCCACTTCCTCTGCATTCTCGGGGTAGTCGCACAGGGCGTAGAAGCGCGCCGGGTCATCGGGGGCCAGCCGTGGGCGGGGGTTGAAGCGAGGTAGCAGCCAGCGGTGAAAGGCGCGTCCGTCATAACGTTCCAGGCGCAGGCCCGCACCGCTCAGGGCCGCGGCCAGCCGTTCATAGACCTGGTTCGCGGCCTGCTCGGGGGAGAGCCCTCGCTGGCGTTCCCCGGCCTTGCGTTTCTTGCCGAGCCAACGGTAGAGCACCAGGCGCGTGCGGCGGGTCTGGCCCCGCCAGCGGGTCTGGGTCACGCCGTCATCCTGGAATAGCCCGCCGGGCTTGGAGATGGCCTTGAGGTGGGCGGCCATGCTCGCAAGCCAGTCCTGGGTGAACTCGGTTTCCCGGGCTCGCGGCCGCACGTAGTCGCGCATGCGCTCCAGGTCGGGGCGAGGGTCGACCTCATCCTTGACGAAGAGCTGCACCACCCAGGGGTGCTGCTCATACTCGGGCAGGCTGTCCTGAAAGGCGGCCTCGACCTGGTCGCGAATCGCTTCCAGGGACTCCGGTGCGCGCCCCTCGGTGGCGATGGGAAAGACCTCGGCTACCACCCCCACCGAGACCCCATCCTCGAGCAGGAAGCAGCCCGACTCGGGCAGGTACTCCACCCAGGGCAGGTAGTTGCTGAACGACGGTGCCCGACGGAAGTGGGAGCGAAGCTCGGCAACGGAGGGCGCCTTGCCCCGGGGCAGAGCCAACGGCCGCCCCTGGATATCATGGCTCAGGGCAGCGAGGGCATCGGGCTCGATCGACGGGGCCTCATGGTCTCGTGCCTGGGGCGGCGCCGATAGCAGTTCATCCAGCCCCCTCGCCTGGTTGCTGTCATCGGCCTTGGCGCTGCCGAATAGGCGATTCATCAGCGCATCGAACTGGGACATCAGAGGGTCCTCCCGTCGACCCAGTCCGCGGTGGCTCGTGCACTCTCACCGGGCATGGCGTACTGGATGCGTTGGTAGAGGGGAAACACCGTCGAGTAGCCGGGTACCGGCACTTGCTCCGTGCCTGCCAGGTGGGGAAAGACGTACATCACCAGGTCCGGGTTGGGCAGACGGCGGAACTGGCTGTAGATCTCGTTGCCCACATCGCGGCTGTAGCGCAGCTGCTCCGTGACCATATCGTCACTCTTCAGCGGACGGCGCAGCTCGCTGCGCACATCCAGCAGGCGGCGCTCACCGGTGCTGTGGCCGGCCTGGTGCTGCCAGATCTCCATCATGGTGGTGTCGCCCACCGGCATCAGCTCCTCCTGGGAGGTCGCACACCCGGTCATCGTCAGGCTGGTGAACAAGGCCGCCATCGACATGGTGGCGCTACGGCAGATCGAGATTGGCCGCACTCGAGCGGTCATATCGCACCCTCCTTCCTTGGGTTTCATAGTCGATGGGCAGCTCACGCTCGATATGAATGGCGACCGGCTGCCCCGGCGGGACGTAAACGGCGTCGAAGGTCTGGCCGAAACGCTCCTGAACCCACTGGCGCACGTCCGACACACCGCCGGCCAGGGCCTGGCTGGCGGCATAGCGGCCCGAGTCGCCGGTCAGGCCACTCACCACTCCGCCACTGTCCACACTGGTGGTGACCTCGTTCATTGCCATGGCATCGGCCCCGGCCTCGGCAGCGCCCAGGATGAAGCTGGTCAGCAGGAACTGCTGGGCATTGGTCTTGCGATCCCCAGGAATGCAAGGCAGTCCCCGAGGGTCGGAGAGCCAGCCGAGGGTGGTGCGGTTTGAGCCCTCATCCGAGTTGACGTCTTCAGGGGCCGGCAGGGTACGCACGGTGCCGTCCTCGAAGACGAAGGTCATCGAGTTGACCTGGCCGCGCACGCAGGAGAGGGTCCAGTCACCGGTGGCCGTGCCGCTGACAATGGCGCTCTCCACCTCCGGCAAGGTGACACCGTTGGCGGTGAGATTCTCGCGGCCGATCACCACCTTGAACGGATAGGGGTCGTTGACCGTGCCATCGATCGGCACCCGGCCCAGCAGCGCCGTCATGGCCACCGAGCCCATCAAGGTGGAGTTCTCCGGCAGGGTGTAGACGGGCTCCACGGTGGATTCATCGGGACGCCCCGTCACCCGGCTCTCCACCGCGCTGGTGGCACGCTGTGCCGACTCGCTCAGCTCGCCAGCAGCTTCGCCGAAGCGGGTTGGAAAGGTCATCTCGCCCCGCCCACGTTCGTCCTCTTGAGCATCCAGGGGCTCGACCCAGGTCAGCGCATGCTCCGAGCCAGGGCCCGAGTAGGATGTCCCATCAGGGCCACTACCTCCCTCAAGACCCAGGCCGATGGGCAGGTCATCATCACGCTGCCCATCCACCTGGCGGCGCAGTTGGTCCAACTGACGCTGCAAGGTGCCCAGCATGGAACTGTCCGGCTTGGACCGGGCGATCTCCTGACGCAGCCGTTCGCGTTCACGGCGCAGTGCCTCGTCGATGGCACCGTCCACGTCCTTGTGGCGGCTCATCAGCTGCTCGTTCTGATCACGCAGCGCCTGAGTTTCCGCTTGAGCCTGCTCCAGGTCACGGCGCATGGCCTGGACGTGCCCCACCAGGGTGGCCACGGTATCCCTCGGAGTATCGCCCTCGATGCCGAGCGCCTTCAGCTCGTCGTCATTCAAGGTCAGCGTCGGGTCTGCCTCGGCCATCTCGGCATCCGTGCCGGCATTGTCGCCGCTAAGGCCGCGTACCAGGATCAGCAGCACGATCACCAGCAGCGCCGGGACCAGCACCTTCAGTAGGGTATTGCTGCGCAGCGTCATGAGGTGCCCTCCTCGGTCTCCTCCGGCGCCTCCAGCGGGATCAGCGCCCTGTCCAGACCGCCACGCCGAGTGACCAGGAAGACCGTAGTGGTGTCCTCCGTGGAGCCCCGCGGTGCCAGATAGGGGTGCATGAAGGTTGCCGAGTAGAAGTCTCCCTGTAGCCAGCGCGGATCCAGCTCGAAGGCTCGGCGCCGATCGTTGTTCTCCAGCTTGACCGCGGTGACCGTCCAACCATCGAGCCGCCAGGCGCCCAGGGGCGTAGCAGTCACCGGCAGTGACGGCAGCAGGGTGCTCAGCGACTCGGGCAGCCGCATGGGCACGCGAGTCGCTCCGCGCAGGGGCTCGATGGTCCGCTGCGGTGCGTAGAGGGACTGGGCCGCATGCCGGGTCAGCAGCACCGGCACCGGCGTGGAGGAGGCCTGTTGGGCGTCACCTCCAGGCGATTGCGCCGACGATGGCGGGGTCGACACCGTCTTCGCCCCGCCGCTGCCCGAGGAAGCGCTGGTCGGGGATGCCTTTCGGCTATCCACCACCAGGATCTCCTCGCTACTCACTCCCTCCCCGGCCGACAGGTCCAGCAGCAGCACATCCCCGCTCTCCACGTCCTGCACCCGCACACGCTGCGTCTCGAAGGCGTCAAAGGCCTTCAGGTAGAGCACGCCACCGGCGCTCTGGACGCGCAGCACGTCGGGGTTGGCCAGCGCTGGCGGCAGCCCCACGCGCACGTTGCGGTCCAGGGTGACGATGCGCTCTTCATTAACCGGCAGCGGTATCTCCAGGGGGCGTCGCTCCCAGTGCATGACCTCCACTGCCATGGCCTGACTGATGAGTAACACACTCGCCAAGCCCGCCAGTATCACCCGCTTCATGAGGAGCCTCCTTGCGTCACGGTTTCTGGGACCGATAGGCGCTGGGGAATGCCATCGAAGCAGTCCACCTGAAGTCCCCAGGGGTTGCGCTGTGGATCCACGTCGGCCCTCACCACCCGCAGTGGGTAGCGAATGAACAGATCGCGAACCGGCGTGCCGGCGTACTGCTCGTCGATGGCCATATCCAGGGTGACTACCCAGGCGTCGCGACTGAGGATCTCCACGGCTTCGGGACGGTAGCCCCTGCCGGGAATCTCATAGATGCCGCGCACCCTGCCGGAAAGCTCCTGACGACGGTCGCGATCCTCGTAATCCTTGGCCAGATAGCGTTGACAGGAGGGGGTGAGAAAGGCGGAGTAGGCCCGCAGGTTGCGGCGGTAATCGGCCTGGCCATCGGCGGGCCAACGATTGATCTGCTGCCAGACATAGAACCCGAAGGCGTAGACGCTCGACGGGTCGACCTCCCACCAGGCGCGAGTACTGCCCGAGCGCAGATCAGGCGGGTTGTGGATGGTCAGATTCTCCGGGGCGGACTTCCAGCCCCACCATAGGCCGGCGCAGAGCAGGGCCAGCACCGCGATGACCAGGCGCAGAGTGGTGATATGGGCATCTCGGGCGCTCAGGGCGTGACGAAAGCGACTCATGGCCGACCTCCTGGCTGATGCCGCATCCGGCGCCGCGAGTAGGGACCGGAGTGGGTGATCAGGGTCTCGCCGCCCCATAGCCGTATGCCCTGCCGGGCCAGACGGAACTGCAGGCTGCGATAGAGCCAGGCGGCGGGACGGCCACGTCGCAGCCGCCGCATCACGGCACCACCGACGTAGAGCGCCATCCCGGCGCTGGCGAAGGCCACGGTCGGCACCATGGCGATGGCCCCCAGCAGCCAGGCGCCGATCACACCCGGCAGCAGGCCGACGACCAGACCGCCCAGGACCATCATCCCAACCTCGTGCCCGGTCATGCCCCGAAACACCACCGGCGCGGCGTTCAGGCGGGTCGGCAGAAAGTCGAGACGGCTTGCCATCAGAGGATCTCCGCGGCCTTGGTCGCCAGCCAGATGATGGCCACGATCAGCACCACCCCCACGACGACCACCACGCCGAACTTCGACCACTCGCCGCGAACCCGTGCCTCGTTGAAGGTGGCGATGGATGCAATGGCGACGATGATGAACGCCACCGTGGCCAGGATGAGACCGCCAAGGGCGCCGAAGTCGTAGAGGTAGTTCTGCAGCGTCTCGATCAGGCCACTCCCTTCACCACGTGAGGGTGCCTCCATGGTGGGCAGACCCTGCGCCATGACCTGCGGCACGAGCCCCGCCGTCGCCGAGGCGGCGAGTCCCCGGATACGGGCACGAGAGAAGAGTGAACGCACGGTAGTCATAACAAGCTCCTTCTTGAGTGACGAATTGCTGAATGACGCAGAGTGCGAGGCCGGTGACCTCAGAGGAAAATCCAGAACATCACCACGACCAGGAAGACGGCGCGCAACGCGGCAAAGCCGAAGTCATCGCCGCTGACGCGCCCCTTGGCGTAGCCTCGATATGCGGATATGGCGCTCCAGCACGCCCACAGCAGCACCACGGTGCAGCCCACCCCGGCGACCAGGACACCCAGGGGTGGCGCCTCGAAGCCGGCACCGGCGGCGAAGGCCTCCATCAGCGCAGCTCCTGCAGGTAGTCCCCGGCGAGGGGCACCGGCTGGCGGGGTGGCAAACGAGGAGGCGCGAGCACGTCATCGATGCCCTTGTCCACGGCCTGGATATCGCGGCGCAGGCGCGGCACATCCACGAAGACACGGGTGGTCTCAGGGTCGAACTCCCCCACGCGGCTCTCGAGCCGATCCACGATGCGCTGTATCTGAGCCAGCTGATCCTGGATCAGGGCCAGGTCCTGGCGGGCGATCTCATCGCGAACGCCGTCGCGCTCGGCGGCATGGGCAGCACCGACCTGAGTCGTCAGCAGCGTCAGGAGCAGGGGCGACAGGGCCCGGGGGAAGCGGCAAAACGACATGGCGAGACAGTCCCTCCATTGGCTGGGATTGCCGTCATCCTGTCGCCCACCAAGCTGCAGCGCAGCAGGAAACCATAAGCGCCGCACACCACGTTTATCTGTGCCGGCTCAACCGGATAGGGACACAAGTGCCGGAGCCGTACAGGCTCCGGCCAGCGGCGACACCTCCGCTTCGAGGCTTCAGAGATACTTCTTGAAGCTACCCGTGGCGATGCTGACCAGCAGACCAAAGAGGGCCGCGCAGGGCAGCAGGAAGGCGTTGGGGTGAATGGCGAAGGGCACGCTCAGGTAGAGCAACCAGCCCACCACGAAGACCGGAGTGATGGCCCGCTTGGCATGGTGGTAGATGAAGGCGGACTCGCGTCCGGCGCCGAAGCGGCGCAGGTCACGACGCACCAGACCGTCGACGAAGCCGACCAGGGCCGCCAGGGCGAAGAGCGGCGACGTCAGCAGCAGGATGACCACCCGGGTCAGGGTCATCAGCGTGACGTAGAGCGCCGCCTGTACGTAGACATGCAGGGTGCCGAGCCAGCCACCCTGATGGGCGCTGGTCGCGAGCCAAGCCGACACCCCGCTCTTCACGAACAGCCATTCGTGGGCGCTGGTGACGGCTCGGGTCGCCAGGGCGACCGGATCCGAGACCAGCAACGAGCGTGTGAAGGTGGTATCCAGCCGGGAGACCTCGGCTTCCAGGGTCTCCAGGGCATGCTGGGCCCCGGGCTGGCTCCACCACTGCCAGTGGATCCCCGCCCACTCGACCAACACCGACATCAGCAGGGACACCACCAGCACCGCCATGATCTGAAACGGCAGGCCAAACAGCGTAGTGAGCCAACCTCGCCGAGTCTCCTGGGCGCGTTCCGCCGTGGCCATCTCAGTGCACCCTTACCGGGGTCAGCGAGCAAAGCAGCGACCAGCGGCGATCGTGGTAATGCAGGATCAGCCGCCCCTCATGGGGGTGTTCGCCCTGCTCCCACACTGGCGAGAGCCCCTTGCGATAGGCGCGCTGGGTCAACTCGACGCGATCGATACCGATGACCACGTAGTCGAGCAATCCGAACAGGGCCTGAGGCAGCTCACTCAGGGAACCACTCTCCAGGGCGACGCTGGAAACGATGGCAGTTGCCGCCGCGTCACCCGTCACGGGCGCTGTCTCGAGGTTCATCACGATTCTCCATTGCTTGATCCGGCGACCCTGCTGCCTCCAGCGGTGATGCCGCCATGGCACCTGGCTGCCGCGCCGAGACGTCATTACCCATGACGGCGAACTCGGCCCCCAGATCGCTCAGCTCCAGGTTCACCGGCGGCGGCATGACCGCCGTCCACCACTGCTCGCCGGTGGTGTAATCGCGCTTCATACGTTCGGCGAGCTCGGCGATGCTGCCGGGAATGTCCTCATCCTTATCGGGTAGCGGTAGCGGCATGCGGACCTTCCAGAGCTGGCCCCCTTCGAGCAGGGCGAAGGCCTGCCCCTTCGGCAGCGAGACCACGTCGGCCGGCTCGATCATCGGCACCTGCACGGTACTGATGCGGTCGCCACCACTGCTGGTGAAGTCGATGTCGTTGGCGATATCGCTGGAGTCGGAGGCCATGCTGACCAGCATGCGGGTGGCCACGTTGACCTGGCGCAGCTGCCGAGTCAGCAGCTCGGCGGTCCTCTCCTCGCGAACTCGCAGCATCACCAAGTTGTTGAAGTTGCCCACCACCTGACCAGCCTTAGCCGCATTGCCGATGCGCGCCTCGATGTCGGAGAGGGTCTGGGTGTAGGCGGTGACCTGGATGCCGGCGCCGCCCCCCTTGTTGATGAGCGGGATGAACTCGTCACCCATCAGCTCGTTGAACTCGTCGCAGTGCAGGTTGATCGGCACCTTGCCCATGCGCTTGCCGTTTACCGCCGGCAGACCGTCATCGATGCCGTGCTTGTAGATATGGCCGGCCACCGAGACCAGGTCAGCGAACATGGAGTTGCCCACTGCCTGGGCCACCTCGAAATCAGACATGGCATCCAGGCCCACGTAGACGATGCCGCGTTTGCGGATGATCTGCTGCCAGTCGATGATCGGCCGGGGGTCTTCGATGTCGTCGTAGTCCGGCGAGAGCAGCTCGGCGATGCGCCCGGTGGTCAGCTTCTCCAGCAGCGGCAGCAGGCTCGCCACGATCTTGTCAAAGTAGGTCTTGTCGTAGCGCACGGCGCTGCGTAGCCCCTCGAGCACGGCGTCCACCACCTTGACCTGCTGCAGGTACTGCTCGATGGCCACCACCCGCTTGTCGCGGCCCTGAAACTGGCGAGGGATGTTCTTGTCGTTGAGCTTGCCCTCGATGGTGGTAATGCGCTCCCAGGCGTGCTGGTCGTGGCGGGTCAGGGTCTGCTGGGCGTACTCGATCATCAGGCCGTCGATGTTCACCACGTCCGAGAGGATCTGCTCGTAAGTGGGGCGCTGCCCCAGGGCATGACGGGCCCGGGCCACGATGTTGACGAAGCGCCAGGCGAACTCGCGGAAGGCGGCACTGTTGCCCTCTCCTGAGAGCTGGCCGGCGAGCCGGGTCGCCACCTCGGAGATGCGCCCGAAGCGCCCCACGGCGTTATAGCGCGCCGAGATATCCGGCCAGCCCAGGTGGAAGACGTAGAACTCGTCGCCGCGACCTGCGCGCTGTGCCTCGGCATACATGCGGATCATCAGGTCGGCGTCGCCCTTGGGGTCGAAGGCGATCACCACGTCGCCGCGATGGATGTCCTGGGTGATCAGGATCTCGGCGAGCCGGGTCTTGCCGACCCGGGTGGTGCCCTCCACCAGGGTGTGACCCACCCGCTCCCCCAAGGGCAGGTAGACATCGCGCTCCCTCCACTCCACGGCATGCAGTGCCGCCATGCCGCCTACCGGCGGCAGCGGGCGCAGCGGGTTCCAGGGCACGTCCGCGGCGAGCAGCTTCACCAGCGGCCGGCCGACAGCATGGCGCTCCAGCAGGTTCTCCAGCCCTCGGGCCACGCGGTAGGCAGGCCCCGGGCGCAGATAGCGCTGCACATGAGGCTGCTGGCTCTCATGCAACCGCTGGGTGTGGCGCGCCTCCCACTTGAAGCCCTTGCCCATCCACAGCAGCCGCTGACTGACCGGAATCTGCCGGCTGCGCAACGCAAAGCGCGGCAGGCGCTTCATGTTGCGGCGGTAGCGCAGCACCACCCAGGCCTGTCGGGCACGCCACACCCCGAAGGCAGCAAAACCCGCCGCCATGCCGTAGCCCACGCTGGGTGACAAGGCCAGTGACCAGGGCGCCATAATGCAGAGCACCGCACAGGCTACACAGACCAAGGCAGTGTTGAGCTCTACCGCAGGGCGCAGCAGCGCTTCCAGAGGGTGTGACTGGCTCATCGCTCGCTCCTACTGCTCCAGCCCCTGAGCCGTCACCAGCATCGGGTAGTGGGCAAGGCCCAGCCGACCGGCCAGGTCGTCCCCCGGTGTGGGGCGCAGCTCGAGCCCCGGCACCGCCTCGCGCAGGCGCTCAAGCCCCTCGGGTGTGGCCACCTCGACGACCAGCCCCACGGCGTTAAGCTCGCGCAGGATCTCTCCGCGGGCCTCCAGCCAGCGCAGCGATAGCGGGTCGTCCCCGACCAGGAAGAAGGGCGTCATGCGGCCCGGGAGCTCGAGCGGGCGAAAGTGCACCTCGCCGGGCGACAGCCGCTCACTGGTCACCGGCAGCATATCCGCCTCGCTGAATGCCACCGGTGCGCGCGAATCAGGCGCATAGCCCTGCTCCTCCGCCACGCCGGCCATCCCGATGGCGACGAAGTAGGGGCGTGCCGGCTCTCCACCATGATCGGCGAGCACTTCCAGAGCAGGCCGATCGGTGAGTGGCATTCGGGGCAGCGTCTCGGCCTGGACACTCCCGGCAAGCCCCCCGACGAGCCCAACCAGGGCGGCTAACGCCCTGCGGCAGTGATCACACGTCACCATCAGCGTCCCCTCCAAACGCATCCTCATAGCACTCCTCTAGGTACTCCTCCCGGGAGCCATGGGCATCACCATGGCAGTAGTCCATCGGGGGCTCGATCTCGCGGGGCTCTCTCCATGCCGGTGCCCCGCAGTAAGGGCAGCGATAGGGGGCAGAGTGAATCATCGGTGGAACCTCCCTTAGTTGGCCGCCAGCTGCCGCTGGCGAGACGCCTTCAACCGCTCGAGCTCGGCGGCCACGAGGCGGCGATAGCGGGCCGCCGGCTCACCCCCGGCGGGACGGTGATAGCGTCCGGCCGCCTGCACCCAGTCGCCGGCGGCATCAAAGTGGCCACGCAGCAGGCGTGCCGCCTCCTCCAGGTTGGCGTAGGGATTCAAGGCATCGCAGGGTTGCGCGAAGCGTTTACCAGCACCGAACAGCTGCGGCTGCCAGCGAACATTGAGCTGGGCGATGCCCACGTCCACGAGGCGGGTCTCCTCAAGAGCCAGCAGCAAGGCGTCGCAGGCCGCCTGGCGGGTCGCGAAGTGGAAGCCCTCCCCTGCCACGTTCAGGGTCCAGGGCCAAGGCCGGTGCCCCACCTTCAGGCTGACCGCCGACTCGGCCGTGGCTACCGCATAGAGCACTTCTGGTGGGACCTGGTGCAGGCTTGCGGCGTCGAAGTAGGCCGGCGGTACCGCGGTGGCATTCGCCAGCGATGACAACGCCGCCAGGCTGCAGCCGACGGCACAGCCCATCACCAGGCGCCGATACGCTTTCAGCCCCATATCGTCGCCCTCATCTCGGGTAGACCTGAGGCAGCGACCCCACGGCGATGCCACGCTCGGGGTCCGACTGGCCGTGATTCAGGGTAATGTCTCGTGCGCGCACGCGGTCGGCCGGCACCCCCACACGTCGCGCCCAGTCACGTATCACCGAATCGTCTCCGTCACTGTCGAGCACGAAGATGTCCATCTGGGTGCCCTGGGCCAACAGCTCGCGGACGGTGCTGTCACAACGCTCGCAGCCGTTCACTGCCACGTGCACCGTCAAGCGCGCCTGCAGCGCGCCCTCGTCGGTGAAATTGAAGGCATTGCGTGGCCTAAGCGTGAACTCATCCACCGGCATCTCGTTGGGGTAGAGGCGCTGCCAGGCCGCGTCATAGGCCCGCTGGAACGCCAGCTCACGCTCGGTGCGGGCGCGCTCCACCTCCACCAGCAATTCAGCATAGCGGCGACGCTCCTCGGCGGTGCGCGCCTCGACGCCAAGGGCGGTGATCGGGTCGAGGTTGGGCGACCAGATCCCTCGTGGCCCCTCCATCAGGGACTCATAGCGCTCCCAGTCGCGCTCGGTCAGTTGCCAGGCCTCGGCCTGCTCGGTGCGCGTGCGGGTGCGCTCGCTCTCGAGCCGCTGCAGGGCCTCATGCATTACGTCAGAGGCGTCAGAGCGGCTCTCCGGGGTGGGCTGGGCATTGGCCAGGGTTCCCAGCAGCGTCATGGCAAGGGCCATTGTCACAACCGGCAGGACAGCAGGTTTCGAGGTGATCATCGCGAGATCTCCGGTGGCATCAGGGAATCTGGACGTCGACCGAACGGCCGTTGCGACTGAAGACGGCATGGGTGCCACGAATCGCCGTCAGTTCCCAGCCATCCTGGCGATCCCCGACACCCAGCAGATGGACGTCACGCAGGCTCGACAGGCCGTTGGGAGAAACACCCACGTAGGGACGACCACCACGAGACTCGGCGCCGGTGACCTGAAACCGGGGAGACGGCGGGGCCACCGGCCGCCGCGTCTGGCGGGCAGGAGCCGGACGTGGCGCCGTCTGCCGGCTCTGCTCGAGGCGCTCCTCCAGCGCCAGGATCTGCTCGTTCTGAGCGGTGACGCGCAGGTTGAGCCCGCTATCCAGGCGGTTAAGGTCCTCCGCCAGCCCGGCCATGCGTGGCTCAAGCTGCTCCAGCTGCGCTTGCGTGGCCGTGATGCCGGAAGCACTTTCCTGCACGCGCTGCTCGGCCCGTTCGAGACGCTGATCCAGCTTCGTCAGGCGCTGCTCCAGCGCCGCCTGCTGTGATTCCACTCGGGCAAGCGTCTCCTCCAGGGGCATCACGGCCTGCTGCACCTGGGACTGCACCAGGGACTCCATCGGCACCTCCTCGGGCACCGGCCTCAACAGCAGCGCCCCTGACACCACGGCGCCGGCCAGGCTGACCGCCAGCAGGCCGTAGAGGGCCTTCCTGCCGCCCTTCCCTGCCCCGCGCTTGCGGCGATGCTGCGGCTCTGCCTGCTTCTGGTCGGGCGACAGCTCGGTGGGCTCACGCATCGCTCACCTCCGCCACCGCTGCAGCGCTCTCGTCACGGCTGTTGTCGTGGTCAGGCACATAGCGAATATCTCGCACCTGGTAGCAGACCTCTCTTGCCACCGGGTCGACCTCCAGCTCCCAGGCATCTCCGCCCAGCACCTGCAGGGCTTCGCGGAGCGGCATGGGCCCCAGCCGGTAGTGGGCTGCCGGCAGCGGCTTGCGGTATAGGGTGCGCTGGGCGGGACCGGGTGCGGGGCAGAGCGAATAGCCGGTATGGCGCAGGGTGTGATGCAGCGCGTCCTCCACTGTGGTGATCATGGATGCCGGAATGCGCACATCGATGGTCTGCTCCAGGAGGTAGCGCTGACCCAGCGAGGCCTGAGTGGCCACCAACTGGTAACGCCCAGTGCGAATCACCTCGACGGAGGGCAACTCGTCGCTGTAGATGTCCGGGGTCACGGCCTCGGTCGTCGGCGGATTGGGGCCGGTGACCACGGCCCGATGCCGCTCGCCGTCTACGTCGAAGTACGGCAGCGAGAGCACCAGAGGGTCGGCATTCGAGGGCTCGGGAGTCTGTTGAGACTGATGAGCACAACCCGCCAGCAGCGTGGTGGCGATCAGCGCAGCGGTCGAGAGGGTGGGAAGGTTGAGCATGAGTTGCCTCAAGGGAGTCCATTCAATGGTGTTGAGGCAGGAGGTTCTCGGGTTTGCGGGGGCGGGTCGATTGGAAAGCGTAATCAGGCGGGGAAAGGAAAAACGCCCCGGGGTGGGGCGTTCTTCGCGGGTTGGGCATCGTCAGTGCCTTGGCATGACGCTGAGCGCCTCGAGCTCTCGGCGCACATAGGGTCGATAGTAGTGGTCCAAAGCCAGCTGCAGCCGCAGGCCTGCTGCCTGCTCGCGAAGCCAGCGCGCTGCGCTGACGTTGTCTGCCAAGGTAATCTCCTCCCTGGCCCGCTGCTCCAGTGCCTGCTCGCGCTCGCGTAGCGCAGACGCTTCCTGAACGGTGGGCGGCATGAGCCACGCGAAGGCACCCGCCGTAAAGCGTGCTGCTGCCACAAGGCGCCCATACCGGTCTCGCACCTCGGCATGAGACAGCATGACCTCCGGGCCGATATGCGCCAGAAGGTCGGGCTCTGCATGAACGATCTCGGTGACCGTCGCAAAGCTGCCAGCGTCGATAACCGTCGTCACCTCGAACCAGGGATCCGAGGGCTCGGTGTCGTCATACTCCCAGCGCGTGCCGTGTACCGTGAGACGAAACTGCTCGCGCAGCACCGCCTCCCGAATCAGCGCACCTTCGACCGCATAGGGGTTGGGGACAAAGTGTTCCATCATGGTTCTCCCGTTCATGGCAACGCCGGGGAGAACCTTCCCAGCTGGGAGGCGTTTCCCCGGCTGGGTGGTTGAATGGAAACGCTGTGGATCAGTGCATGGCCGGCGAATCGAAGGAGCCGGCCGCTTCTCCCGCGTGGGCAGCGGCGTAGCCATTGCCGGCTTCAGACGGCTCCGCTGAGGCAGCGGATCTGTCGTTGCCGGCACCCTGCTCGTCGCGGCGGTGCGCCTGGTAAACCATCTCGCCGTTTACCTTGATCCAGCTGATGAACAGCAGGCGCGCCTTGAGACTGACGCCGGTCTGGCCGGCCTTGTCCCCCTTGGAGTAGACGAAGGTGTCTGTCCAGAGGTCGCCCAGCTTGAAGCCCACCAGCACCTTGCGGCCCTGGTACACCGCCTGACGGCAGCGTTTGACGAGCGCTTCGGCATCGCGGCCGCTGATCCGGCAGTCGAAGCGGGTGTAGCCCACATCGTCTGCGGGGCCATTCAGGGCCGCGATATCGCAGGCCCAGAACGCGTCTCCGCGCTTCGGCTTCACCTCACGGATTCGATTGAGGTAGCCAAGGCCGGTGATATGCAGGTCGAAGAAGCCAGTATTGGCACTCGGGTGAGTGGTGACCGTCATAGCGTGTCTCCTCGGTGGGTTGCAGTTTGCACCCGGGAGACACTCGCCCCCTGCGGGAAGTCGAGTGGTTTCCCGGGTGGGCAAAGGGTGGATTCAGACGCTGGCTCAGCCCATCAGCACGCAGTGGTGCCGAGCGCCCGCCAGGTGGGTGTGGCAGCAGTCGCAGGATGATGTCGAGAATGCTTCGTCGTGCTCGCTATCGCCGACGACGAGGGTGTTCCCGTCACGCTGCACTGCGTAGATGGACTCACGCACCTCCCTTTCGCGGGCGGCAGCGCTCTCCTCATCCAGGAAGTGATCCAGCCCGGTAGCATCGTCATTGGCGATGATCATCAGGCAGTCCTCACAGACCATGACATGGTCGTCGACAATCGTGGCCATGGGGCATTCCTCCAGGTTCCAGGGGGTCCGCCCCCTGGGGAGGCATCTCCCCGAATGGGTGGTAACAGTGGCATCCAGCCCTGATGGGCGGCCTCGTCTCGGGATGCGCGAGGCCTTGGGAGGCGGCATACCGCCAAGCGGCGCACCCTTGAAACGCCTGGGTGCCTGGGGTGTCTCGGTTGGAGCCGGTCGAGACCACCGGGCCGCCAGCGGCGGCACTTGCCCACTGGGAGGCTGCTCACTCCTTCGGCAGCGTCTCCTCGATATCCCCACTCGCAAGACGCGGCACGCCACGTCTTGGGATTGAAGACCATAGAGGGCATCAACAGGGTCGTCGCCGTATCGACAAGTACCAGGATGTCCGCCATGCAATTGGAGCCAAGGCATGTCCCCGTTGCCATGCTTCGCTCACGGTGGCACCCGAATCTCTTCGCGGACGCATTCGGTCGATCAAGCACAGATCCCTGTACAAAGGGCTCCCGTTGGTGATGCGGCGGGCTCCGCAGAAGGGCAGGCGTTTCCAGTCCGGAAACGTCAACCGGCCTGCCGGCTACCCTGGGTCAAGGTAGCCGGCAGGCCGGTCGTCGTATGAGACAGGTGGCCAACCAACCAAGCTGGCCTGGGACTAATGAACCTCGAACCCCGACTGTTGATGATGCAGTGTGAGCCGTATAGGCGGGATGGGGCGTATTCGTCTCGCGAGGTGCGAATACTTTGGGGGATTGAGCGTTGGCGCTCAAAGGGCGTTGCGTGATGACCGTCAGCAACCAACGGGGTACGGCTCTCATTATTGAGCCTACCCCTCCTAGGGTCAAGATGATGGCGCCTTGCGCCGGCTGCCGGCATCTTTTCCTGGCGTCTTGCTCTTCGACTGAGGCATCGTCACCGTGGACTCCCGCGCATGCTGCACCAGCTTCTCCACCATGCCGGCCTGACGTGCCATAAAGTCATGCAGTTCCAGCCGCCCTGCCGCAACATCATCCAACGCCTGCTCCCAGAGCGCTGTCATGCCGGGATTGGTGATGACAGAAGGAAGCACATCGATTAGCTGCTGGCCGGTCGGCGTCGAGACCAGGGCGCGCTTCTGCCGCTTGATGAAGCCCCGCTTCAGCAGCGTCTCGATGATGCCGGCCCGGGTTGCTTCGGTACCGATCCTGGCCGTCTCCTTGAGGCGAGCCTTCAGGCGCTCGTCTGTCACGAACCGGGCGGCATGCTTCATGGCGGCGATCAGGGTGCCCTCGGTGAAGGGCTTGGGGGGTGTCGTTTGTTTGGCCAGCACTTCAAGCTGCTTAGCCTGGCAGGATTCGCCCTCGCTTAGCGGCGGTAGCGGAGTCGCTTCCCACTCCTCCTCGTCGCCCTCTCCAGCCGCCGCCCGGGGAAAGAGTGCGCGCCACCCTTCCTCACGCACCTGCCGCCCTGAGGCCACGAACGCTTCGCCCTCCAGGTCTACCCGCACTTCGGTCTGGTCATACTCGTGGGCTGGCAGAAACTGGGCCAGGTAGTGGCGACGAATCAGGTCGTAGACGTTGCGCTCGTCATCGCTCAACTTGGCCAGGTCGCAGGTCGCGGTCGGGATGATGCCGTGGTGTGCGGTAATCTTGCTGTCGTTCCAGACACGGCTCTTGCGGCTCGTGTCCAGGCGCTGGCGAAGCGGTGACAGCGCCTCATCCGAGTGCAGCAGCATCGTCACGATGCGCTCGGCATCATCGCACTGCGACTCCGGCAGATACCGGCAGTCAGTGCGGGGGTAGCTGGTCGCCTTGTGGACTTCGTAGAGCGCCTGGGCGATGTCCAGTACCTGCTGGGCACCATAACCAAAGCGGCGCGATGCCTCCTGCTGCAGCGATGAGAGATCCATCACCAGTGGCGCCGCCTCTTTCTTACGGCTCGTCTCGAGGTGGCTGACACGCCCCTGCTGCCCGGTGATTCGCTGAGCCAGCGACCGAGCGGCTTCCTCGCTGATACAGCGCCCAGCGGCATCCTGGATCGAGGCATCACCCGGCCGCCACTTCGCCTGGAAGGTACCACTCGACGCCTGCAGATGCGCCACGACTTCCCAGAAGGGCTGGGGGACGAAGTTGGCAATCTCCCTGTCGCGATCCACGACCAGCCGCAGCGCGGGGGTCTGCACACGTCCCACTGAGAGCACCCCCTGATGCCCCTGTCGCTGGGCCAGCACCGTGTAGGCCCGGGTCAGATTCATCCCGACCAGCCAATCGGCCCGGCTACGCCCAAGCCCAGCCAGGTATAGCGGGTAGGTCGCCTCGCCGGGCCTGATGCCGGCCAGCGCCTTGCGGATCGAGGCGTCGTCCAGGGCCGAGAGCCACAGGCGGGTGACCCTCCCCCGATAGCCGCAGTAATCCAGCAGCTCACGGGCGATGGCTTCCCCTTCCCGGTCGGCGTCGGTAGCCACCACCACCTCGGTCGCCTGACCCAGCAGTTTCTTCACCACCCCGAACTGCTTGCGGCCGCTCTTCTTGATCTCCATCTTCCAGGTCGAAGGCAGAATCGGCAGCATCTCCAGCGACCAGCGCTTGAGCGCCGGGTCGTACTGCTCCGGCGGGGCCTGTTCGAGCAGGTGGCCGAACCCCCAGGTCACCACACACCCCTCGCCCTTCAGGAAGCCCTCACTGCGCTGGCCGGCACCGATCACGCGGGCAATATCTCGGGCCTGCGAAGGCTTCTCGCACAGGAATAGACGCATTGACACACCTCCCTCATAAGCGTGGAGGGCAGCATGGCAAGGCAGTGGGAGGGAGCGAAGCAAGAATGGGAACGACAGCGAAACGGCTTTGCACCGTCGTCTTTATGGGTTGGCCATCAGCTCGGCAACGTCCATCACGTCGCCCAGGAGAAACAGCATCTGGGTGCCGGACGAGCCGGCGCCTCTGGCAATGGGCTGGGGTGGCGCATGGCCGCGAAGATCGCGGCCATACCGAAGGGCATCCTTGAACTCGGTCACACGAACGCCCAGCAGCTGCGCCGCGTGGCCAATGCCGATCCGCTCTTTTCTCAGCGCTGGCGATGTCACCGAGAGCCCTCCTGTCTGCGCTAACGGAGCGCCATGCGGAAACGCTACTAGGCGTAGCCTTCCTGGCTGGCTCCCGGGCCGCTGGCATACTGCTCAGCCGGCTGCTGATGGCTATGGGGTGTATCCATGATTACCTGACCCACCCGGTGAGGCAAGATAGCGACCCGGTCCGCCTGCACCTTGAACGCCGTTCGCGTCTCGCCGTTCTGCTCCCAGCTGTCCTGGACCATCTTTCCTACCACCACTACCCGCATGCCCCGCTGGTACAGTCGCGACCAGCGCTCGGCGTCCCGGTGCCACCACTCCACATCGGCCCAGAAGCCTCCCCGGTCCACGACCTCTCCATCCTTGGGGACCAGGTTATCGAACCGCACATTGAGCCTGAGCAGCGTGCGGGGCGGCTGGTTGTCACGCACGGGGAAGGTCCGCACCTCCGGATCGCTGCCGATATTTCCCTCACCGTAGAAGCGTGTGCCCATGGGTCTCCTCCTTGGTCGTTATCGCTGAAATGAGACGGCATGCTCGATATCGGCCAGCGCCTTGCCGATTCGCTTGATCGACCAGTTGATCGTGGCCGCCTTGGCATTGAACACGCAGCGCTGCACCTCGAGATCGATGACGGGCTGCCGCATCGCCTCGGATATGTCGTCGCGAGACAGGAACGTTTCCAGCAGCCACAGCCCCATGCTCCTCTGCCTGTTATCGCGCCACTGCAGCGTTCTGGCAGGAACGCCTGATTTACCCCATGGGGTCAGCCAGAGGTCGGTCGACTTCAGCAACCCCCCATTCGCCTGCGAGGCTATATCGATCGCCTCTTGCCGCGCCGCCCTTGCCGACTCCTCCAACTCATCGCGGAGCCGAATCAGCTCCCCCTTACCCTTAAAGGGTTTTAAAAAACCCTTTGCGTAGCTGTTGAATGCGTCGTTGCCATAGCTATTCGATGCGGTATCCAAGCTGCCCCCTCATGCACTTGCCGTGATTCCACTGGAATCACCTCGAAGACCTCCTCGGCACCGCCGATCAAGTGATTCCACTGGAATCACCTCGAAGACCTCTTCAGCACCGCCGCCCAGGTGATTCCACTGGAATCACCCCCGGAGCCCCCTCCGGCACCGCCGTCCAAGTGATGCCACTGGCATCACACCAGAGGCCTCCTCGGCACCACAGCCCAGGTGATTCCACTGGAATCACCCTCGGAGCTCTCTCCGGCACCGCCGATCAAGTGATTCCAGTGGAATCACGTCGAGGGAGCGTCTCCTGGCTCCCCAGCGGAAGGCGGTGAGTCTCCTTTCGACTCGCCGTCGCTGCCGGCCCTTCCGGCCTCGGCCGGCTTGGCAATTGGCGGAGCAAACTCGCTGCGCCGCTTGCCGGAGAGCACATCGTCAGGGAGTGCGCCGAACTTCTCGATGGCGTCTCGAGCCTTGGCATTGTTGGCGGCAAAGTCGTCCCGGGTGGCACCGCTGAAGCCGGGGTACTTCTGGGTGCTCGCGCACAGGCTGCGCAGGAGGTGACCACCCACCCGGACGTATTCCTCCATCTGACGCCGGCCAATCAGGGCGATATGGTGAGCAAGCATGACGCGCCTGACGAAGCGGTCGAAGTCGATCAGCAGGCGCAGAGCGAGCCAGCCGTGTTGGCCGCCCGTATAGACGGGAATCTTGAGGGGCTGCTGGTTGAGATTCTCTTCCACGTCCAGCTCTGGCGGCAGCTGAGCCAGCAGGTTATCCAGCTCATGGAGACGCTGGTCCAGCTGAGTTCGCGTTTCGGCGAGCTTGGCATCCAGCTGAAGCAGCCAGTGATCCGCGTAGGGGTCATCCTTGGCGGCGTTCTGTTTGATCGCGCCGCAGATCAGCAGAAACTGCCGCATGCCGATAATCTGCGGACGCCCTGTCTCGACGCCTCGCCCCTTCCAGACCCGTGCTGCGTGATGGGTGTGTAGCGTCAGCTCGATCTTGCTGCGCAGTGCTCCCAGGCGATCAACGGCCATATCGCGTTGCCCTCATGCTGATGTGTGTCCGCGGTACGGCAGGCACTGTCAATCAGTTGATGCGGGGAAGACAGGGGAATCGTTAATGGCCGCTGAGTGGGTTTTTCCCGGCCGATGGCCACAACCCCAGCGAGCGCAGACACTGCTCTCGGGCGGCTTGGGCTTCCTCGGGCGAGGTGGTGCTCGGCTCGGCAATCGACGGCTCCGCTGTACGGGTGGGGGACGGCGGCACGCTTCGAGCTGCCGGCTGCTCGGCGGCAGCGGAAGACCCCTGTGGCGCCCTCCCCACCCGGCGCTTCGCCTGAGCCTGGGCATAGCCGGTCGCCACGAACTCGCCGCCGATGGCTCGCTTGATCAGCCCTCGCAGGAAGCCCTTGGGGTTTCGCACCGAGCCACCGCTCACGCGCCCTGCCGCCTCGTCGAGAATCGCCTGCTGGGTGTCGCCGGCCAGCTCAGCCATCAGCAGCTGAGTCGCCTGGCGTTCGCTCTCATCCATCGAGAGACATGCCGGCCAGTGCAGGTTCACGGCTGAAGTACCTGTAGGTTTTACACAGTGTGAAGTACGTACTGTACGGGAAGAACTGCCCGAGTTTTCATCGAAAACTGCCTCGACAGCCCGGTAAGCCTTTGACTCCAGACTTGGTTCTCTCTGAAAACCAGGGGAGTTCTCTCGGCACACTCGGCCGGGTTCTCGCTGAGAACTCGGCTGCCTGCCCTGGTTCTTCTGGTCAGTCACGGTAGAGAACTGGGCAGCGTCATGCCTGTCAGGCGACCGGCGCTGGGCCTGCCTGGGCCGAGAGGCCATGGTATCGAGACGCGTCGGCAGCTCATGCAGGGCTCCCGCCTCCTGGAGCTCCTCGAGCACCATGGCAGCAACGGCCTTGACCACCTTGTTCTGGTGATCCAGGCAGCGACACACATACTCCACGTAGTCGGCATCCAGCACCGAAGCTTCCGCGGGCGAGAGCGGCTCGTCGTGCAGGATATAGACGTTGCCGATAATGCGGCCGTTCTGCTCGTTGCGCGCCCGGTGCCCGAGGCTGACCCAGCGGGTCAGGCGAAGCACAGCGATAACGCGGGCGACCGTGGCCCTCGATGCCTTCTGGCCCGGCGCCCCCCGCAGCAAGGGCTGCAGCTCGTCATAGGTCGGCACCGCCGTGGTTCGGTCCGGATTGACCAGCATCCGCATCATCTGCCAGCCAAGCTTGTCGACGTGCCCGAGGCGAGGATCCAGCAGCAGAGACCGCGGCACGGTCTCATGGGGGTTCCCGAAGAACAGCAGTCCATCGAGGCCCGAGGATGCGGCTTCTCCAGACTGCGCAACCTCACCGTTCACAACGGAGGACGCCGGGGACTCGCCCCGGCGCTGGGTCATCTCGGAAGCCGCCTGGCCAATCAGGCGATCCAGCCTCTTCCGAGTGGCATCGCGAAGCTGCACCATCACCGCTCTCCTTCAGGTGACGCCCACTCTTCGGCCGGCGGCGCCGTGCGCGGCTGGCCGGGGTCGACCCACTGCTTGACCAGGTGCCACACCACCGCCAGCGGGATATCGGTCTCCTCGGCGAGGGTCACCATACCCTGCAGGTCATCGGTCGCCTTGGGGTCCAGGGCGATATGCTGCCAGCGCTCCCAGGCATCGTGCTCAGCCTGCTCCGACGGCATCGCCAGCCGCCCCTGGCGCGGCGCGATGCCCAACAGCTGACGGCGCGTCGAGCAGTCGTTGCCGGTCAGGCCGAAGAACGCTCCCATCATGCTGACGCTGGCCCCCAGCCTCAGGCAGCGGTCGATCAGAGTCTCACGGTCCTGGTCACGATCGATGCGCGCCAGGACGCCGCGCAGTGCGGCGTGATCCACCGAGAAGCGCGCTACCACCGGCCCTGCGCAGGCCAGCGAGTCGATATCGCTCGCTCTCAGCCGCCGCAGGGTCCGCAGCTCATCCTCACTGAAGCCGAGGGCCAGCGCACGGCGCATATTGCCCTCACGAAGAAACCCCATGACCTGGCTGAGCAGCGCCTGATTCAGGTTGGCGGATGAAGAGCTCATGACTGGGCCTCCTGTTGTCCCTGCAGGTGTTCACGAAGGCGGCGAATCAGCCGCACCAGACGGAAGAAACGAAGCAGTACCGCATCGTCCCAGGCGCTCTCAGCGCCCTCTTCCCGATGGGTGCCCAGCAGCGCTCCCCACAGGGTGGCATCGGCGGGGTACTCGGGATTGAGCTCGCCGCGCAGGCTGGCCAGCGCCTGCCAGGCGAAGCGTGCACGGCGGTCGGCCGACTCGGGCAGCGGGTTTAGGTCGAAACCGATGCCGTCGTCATCGGCGATCACCACATCGCTGCCGCCGAAGCCGCCCCAGCGGGCGATGACCTGCACCAGTTCCCGGATACGAATATGCAGTGAGCGAGGCTCATCCTCGACGCCTTCGATAAACCAGACGTCGGCAATGGGCGGGGTGGTCTCGCCGGAGAGCACCGGTACCGCCAGGGGGGCCAGCTGCTCGAAGTCGAAGCTGGGCACGCCGAGCTCGCTGGCCAGATGGTGACGGTAGCCGCGCTTCCCCGGAGTCTCTTCCCAGCGGGACTGGGTCAGCCCCTCGAGGCGGGCAGCCCGCTCGGCCTCCGTCCGCGCAGCACCCTCTGGCCAGTCACACGCCTCCTCTGCGGGTGCCACCATGGGCCCTGAGTCAGCCTCCGATGCCGGCTCGCTGAGTACCGGCGCCATGGGAGACGGTGACTCGCTCTGCTGCTGCTTTTCGCGCTCCAGCGCGGCAACCTGCTCACGCAGCCGGATCAGCTCGGCGCTCTCTGCTCTCTCATCGTCGGTAGGCGCATCTCTGCTGAGGGTGCGAGGCGATGGCAGCTGCTCGGCCTGGGAGTCGGATTGAGGCTGAGATTGAGGCTCACGGCCAGGATCAGAAACGGGCCCCTTCGCCACCGGCGCGCCGCCCGTGGCGGGCTCGGGCAGCGGCGGATAGAGCGAGGGCGGCTGGGCGTTGGGGTCGCGCATCTGCTGCAGCTCTACATCCAGGGCTTCAAAAGCCTGATGCTCTTCCAGGTCCCAGCGGCGCTTGCGGTAGGTGACGATGTTATCGAGGGTCAGCTCGCAGACGTTGAAGTGCACCCCTGTGTGGTCCGCCAGCATGCCGCACAGCCGGTCCACCACCATGCTCCAGTTCATCTCGGTCTGGCCCTCGTCATCGAACCAGGCCATGGTCTGGTGCCACGCCTCGCCAAAGCCCTCGAGCGTGACCTCCTCGGTACAGCGCTCCCAGAGCAGTCGGCAGGCTTCCCGGTAGCTGATCAGCTTCTCGACCTGTGGCCGCCCCAGGCCGCTGTAAAGGCTGTTGGGCAGGGTGGGCAGCAGATGCTCGACGGTATAGAGCATCTTGCTGATATGGCTCTGGGCGACCTGGTAGCCGTCCTCGGCCAGACGCTTGACCAGCTCGCGCTGCGAGAGCGTGTTGCCGCTCTCCTCTTCATACATCGCCTTGGCGTCCACCACGCCCTTGGCACGCTCGATCCAGAGCAGCTGGCCGCGGTTGTCGTTCTCGCTGAGGTGCCCGGTCAGCATCTTCACTTCCGACTGCCAGGGTCGGTACAGGGCATAGAAGGCGTGGAAGCGCGACTCGCCGGTCTCTTCATAGAGCTCGCGCAGGATTTGCAGGCGGGTATTGCCACCGTCGCAGATGGTGTAGTGCTGCTCCCCCGGCCGCTGGGTGACAGGGGGCTTGTGCTTGAGGCCCGCGGCACGGATCGACGCCTTGATCTCCTCGTACTTGGGGTTCTGAACCTGCCGGGGGTTGTGCTCGTAGGGCTTGAGCATGTCCAGGGTGACCCAGACGGCCATCTCCTGATCGGGCGGGGTCACGGCATCCACGGGCTGCCCCTGACGCTTGGGGCCGGGCTGCATCAGGCGCTCGCGAAGCTGCTGGTCGGTCGGGCGTTTCATCGGCGGTATTCCTCGGTGACGAAGCGGGCAGAGAGGGCGCCGGCTAACGGCGCCTGGGTGCTGATGACAGTGGCATCACTCGTCATGGCGGCCCCTCTGCTGCCCCTCCGCCCGGCGCAGCTGCGAGCGTGCATTGAGCTCGGCACGGCGGTCCTTGGTGGTGAAGGAGGTGAAAACCGGCGCACAGCCGGGCTTGCTGAACCTCAGGTGCCCACCGCTCGTACGCTGCACCTCCCACCCCCGGGTGGCGGCATAGCGCAGCAGGCGCTGCATCCCCTTGCACCCTCGTGCTGCCGACAGCGACTTACTCATCGTTGCCCTCCTCGATCTCCCAGAAGCGTTTCAGCAAGGCATCACCGCCCTCGATGAAGGTGTGGATCTCGTGGCCGCTATAGGTGGCCATCTGGATCACCGCGAGGGCGCCCTCCTGCAAGTCAGGGTCGAGCCCGCGAAGCCGCTGCATCTCAAAGGGCCAGCGGTAACCGTTGTAGAGCCCGAGCAGGAGGCGGCGCAGGTGGTGGGACTGGCCGCTGTGGCCCTCGGCCACGCGGATCAGATGCTCAAGGGCTGGGAGCCCTTCCTTCTCAGCCTCAAGCTGACGCTGGCGGGTTTCGTTCATGACCTGAGCCAGAGCCTGTGAAAGTCGGGAACGGGGTTCGGGTGTGTGCACGCGATACTGGCTCATGGGGTCACCTCCTGATGCTGCCAGGCCAACGGCTTGAAGCGCGCCGACTCCCCCTGAAACGCCAGGTGCACGGTGCCGGTGGGCCCGTTGCGCTGCTTGCCCAGGATCAGCTCGGCCAGGCCGTGGCTCTCTTCGTTGTCGGGGTGATAGACCTCGTCGCGGTAGATGAAGGCAATGACGTCGGCATCCTGTTCCAGCGCGCCGCTGTCGCGCAGATCGGCCATGCAGGGGCGCTTGTTGGGGCGGGTCTCCAGGGAGCGGTTGAGCTGCGACAGCGCAATCACCGGAGTGCGCAGCTCCTTGGCGGTTTCCTTGAGGATGCGGCTGACCTTGCCCACCTCGAGGGTACGATTCTCGCTGCCCGGCTCCTGAAGCAGCTGCAGATAGTCCACCAGGATCATGGAGGGGCGCCCGAAGCGCCGCGTCATGCGACGAGCGCGGGCCTTCAGGCTGGAAGCGGTGATGCCCGAGGCATCATCGATCAAGAGCTTCCCGTCCAGCTGGGTGAGCCGATTAACCGCGGCGGTTACCTTGGGCCAGTCCTCATCTTCCATCTTTCCGGTGCGCAGCTTCTGCAGGGAGACATTGCCCAGGCTGGCGATCAGCCGCAGCATCAGCTGCGACTCGGGCATCTCCAGGGAGAAGATGAACACCGGACCGGCAGCCTCCTCTGCCATCAGGGCATGCTCCGCAAAGCCGAGCCCCATGGCGGTCTTGCCCATGGAGGGGCGGCCGGCCAGGATGATGAGATCCCCCGGCTGCCAGCCCGCGGTCATGGCGTCCAGCTCGCTCAGGCCGCTCGGGATCCCCGTCACCCCACCCTGCGCATTGAAGGCCTGATCGATGACGTTGATGGCCTCCCCCAGCATCTCCTTCATGGAGCTCAGCCGCTCATGGCGTTCCTCCGTCAGGGCGAAGAGCTTCTGCTCGGCCTCCTCGATCAGCTCGGCGGCTGTGCGGCCCTGAGCATTCAGTGCCTGCTGGTTCAGCGTGAAGCAGGTGTGGATCAGCTGACGCAGCGCATGGCGGTCCTTCACGATCTCGGCATAGGCCGCCACATTGGCCGCGCTGGGCGTATTACGGGCCAGCTCTGCCAGAAAGGCGAGCCCCCCCACCTGATCCAGCTGGTGGGCTTCCTCCAGTGCTTCGGAGACCGTCACCACGTCCATCGGCTGGTCGCGCTCGGCCAGCCCCTGGATCGCCTGGAACACCAGACGATGAGCCTGCTGATAGAACATGGCAGGGGCCAGGCGGTCGGCGACCTCGTCCCACATGGCGTTATCCAGCAAAAGACCGCCCAGCACCGACTGCTCCGCCTCCAGGCTGTGCGGAGGCAGATAGCCGGCTTCCGGGCGCTCTTCTGCCACCCGGAGTTCGACCAGATTCTCAATGGCACTCATCGTGGCAGCCTCCCTGCATAGCGGTGGTGCTAACCATGGCGTCGATCAGCGGCTGCCAGTCGGGGTTGAGCTCACGGGCCATCGCCTTGACCTGGTCGGCAGCAGAAAGTGACTTGCGGCCGGCGGGCTTGCGCGGCTCGAACTGGTGAGCCGGCAGGCCGGCGCTGGCCGCCTGTCGGAAGGCGACACCAGCGCGGATGGTGCTCTGCATGACGGTGACGCCTTGCTCACCGGCGGCGAACATTTCTGCCAGGGTCTGGTGGATGCCCCGCGCATCGGCGGTTTCATCCAGGCGATTCACGAGTACGGAAACGGGGGGAACGGAGAGGTGGGTGAACTGGCTGAGCGCTTCAAGATCGCGCAGCAGGCCAACGGTGCCGCGCACGAACTCGCGGGCGGAGAGCAACTCGGGGGTGATGGGAGAGAGAGCGTGATCGGAGGCGAGAACCGCCATCTCCAGGGTGATGGAGCGTGCGCCCTGGGTGTCGATCAGGATGAGGTCATAACCCGACAGGTTGGAGAGCAGCTGAGCTAGCCGGAAGCGGCCATCCGGGGCGTTGAGCAGCAGCTGAGGGAGCTGGCCGGCGTGATCGTTGGAGATCACCACATCCAGGTTGGGATGGGCCGTCTGCGATATGACGCGATCGGGCGCCGTGTCGCTGAGCGCGATCAGCTCGTAGGTGCCGCCGGGGGCTTCGGTACGAAGGGGGTAGTAGCTGGAGAGCGTCGGCTGGCTGTCCAGGTCGATGAACAGGACCTTGAGGCCCGCATCGGCCAGGAGGCCGCCCAGATTGGCAGTGACGGTGGTCTTGCCGACCCCGCCCTTGGTCGAAATAACAGATACAACGCGCATAACCTCACCTCGGTTCCAGATGGAAACAAGTGTGAGGCTGATGATCTGTCTCTATTTCACGAAGCTGTCAGGACTACTGACACGCCAGGTGGGGATTCCACTCTTGCTCGTAAGTAGCTGATTTTGCACTGCTTTAGATGGTGCCGGCACCAGGAGTCGAACCCGGGACCTACTGATTACAAGTCAGTTGCTCTACCAACTGAGCTATGCCGGCTCGGGCCGACCGGAAGGTCGCTTGCTGCTCTGGTGTTACGCCTTGGGCGTCTCACCCGAAACGGGGTTGGCGTGGCTGGGGTAGCAGGATTCGAACCTGCGCATGCCGATACCAAAAACCGGTGCCTTACCACTTGGCGATACCCCAGCAGAGTTGGTGGCCAGAGACGGAATCGAACCGCCGACACGGGGATTTTCAATCCCCTGCTCTACCAACTGAGCTATCTGGCCCCTTGCCAACGCGACGTATTAAACCAATTCCTCCGTTTTCCGTCAACCCCTTTTCTTTCAAAATGATGGCGAGCGCTTTTCAAGGCGTCGCAAGGCTAGGCGTCACGCGGAACATAGCCCTCGGCGCGGTCGGTCTCTTCATTGTCGAAGAAGCGTTCCATCTGCTCCATCAGGTACTCGCGGTTAGCCGGGTCCATCATGTTCAGATGCTTCTCGTTGATCAGACGGGTCTGCAGCGCCTGCCATTCTTCCCAGGCCTGGCGTGACACGCTCGCCTGGATTTCCTGCCCCTTCTTGCCCGGCAGCGGGGGGAAGGGCAAGGCGTCGAGCTCCTTCTGGTACTTGCGGCAAAACACGGTCTGACTCATGGCGGTCTCCTTTCTATGGTACGGCCTGCTGGCTACGGTGTGGCCTGCTGGCACGAGGATAGCAGTGTGCCCCGCCCAGACTTAAGCGTTCTGTTGCTGCAGAGCCGTGGCGCTCGTCCCAGGCTCCCTGTGCGCCAAGATCAGCGCGGGGGGCAGCACCGACGTCAACGCGACGGTGGCTGGCTCAAGGCAAAGGGAGCAAGTGAGGCGAGCAGCTTCTTTACCGGTGCGGCAAGTCCCACCGACTCCGGCGCCAGGGGGTCGTACCACAGCCGCCCCTCGGCGACGCCATCGACTCGCCCGCCACGTGCCGGCACCGGCGTGATTTCCAGGCGAAAGTGACTGAACACATGGACGAAGCTCGACCAAGGCTCGTCTCGCTCGGCTCCTGGCGCGTGGGTATCGAGCCAGGCATCGATCTTGGCGTCGCTGTCGAACTGGGGAAGCCCCCACAGCCCGCCCCACAGCCCCTGGGAAGGCCGCTGCTCCAGCAGGATGCGCCCGGCCTCGTCGCTCAGCACCAGCATGCGGGTATGGCGCAAGGGGATCGCTTTCTTCGGCTTGGACTCCGGGAAGCGCTTTTGCTCCCCTCGGGCGCGGGCCACACAGACATCGGCGAACGGGCAGCGCTCGCAGTCCGGCTGGCCACGGCGGCACAGTGTCGCCCCAAGGTCCATCATGCCCTGGGTGAAATCCACCACTCGCTGTTCCGGCGTGTAGTGCTCGGCCAGGTGCCAGAGCTCGCGTTCCACCGCTGGCCGGCCGGGCCAGCCTTCCAGCGCGTGCAGGCGCGTCAGTACGCGCTTGACGTTGCCATCCAGAATGACGGCTCGCCTACCGGTGCTCTGGGCGATGATCGCCCCGGCGGTCGAGCGGCCAATACCTGGCAGCGCGGCCATGGCATCGAGGCTGTCGGTGGGAAACTCGCCTGCATGCTGTTCCACCACGACTCGGGCCGCCTTGTGCAGATTCCGGCCTCTGGCGTAGTAGCCCAACCCGGTCCACAGATGAAGGACCTCATCCTGGCTGGCCTCGGCGAGGGCCTTCACATCAGGAAAGCGCTGCATGAACCGCTCAAAATAGGGAATGACGGTAGCAACCTGGGTCTGCTGCAGCATGATTTCCGAGACCCACACCCGGTAGGCAGTACGATCATGCTGCCAGGGAAGATCGTGGCGACCGTGCACATCGAACCAGTCGAGCAGGCGCCGCGAAAACACCTCTGTACTGAGCAGCGGCGACACTCGACCGCTATCCTTGTCGCCTTTCGCCCGACTGTCAGGGCCAGAGACTTCTGATAAATATTTCATAAAACCAATTAGTTATCATCACTCAAAAGTCAGACACGAAAAAAAGCGCCGACACGGAGGTCGGCGCAGTGACTGGCTTGCTTGATGCTCAATTAAATAGACCACGGACGGCGTCACGAAGTTCCTTGCCCGCCTCTTCTCCGATGCGTTCGTCGAGACGTTCGAGCTCCTTGCCCAGCCGCTCCTCGACTTCCTCGTTGACGCGGGAGCGGGCCTCTTCGGCGACCAGCTCGCCCAGATTGGCCTTGAAGGCGTCGGCGTCAAAGCCGCACCACTGGCTGCTGTCACCCTCCAGGCTGCCTTCGCAGCGCACCGGGAAGGGCACCTTTTCGAGACGCCGATTGACGCTGCAGGCGGCATCGGCGGTGTCGACAAAGCGCGCCGCCCCGTCGGCATCGAAACGCTGGCTGCCCAGATCGAGCTGGCCACCACCACTGACCTCGATACCCGGCAGGGTGATCAGCAGGTCGTCGTTCTGGGCGACGCCGTCACGGATGGTGAAGCGCGCGCTGATGTTCTCGAAGCGGGTGTTCTCGCTCCACTCGCGGGTGGTCTGCTCGCCTTCGAGGCGCGCCACGGCGGTACACAGCTGACGCGAAATATTGGCGCGGGGAATGCTGCCCTCGTTGATCCGCGTGTCCAGGGTGCCGTTGAGGTTACGGGTCAGCTCATGGCGAGCGTTGCCGCGGGTGGTCAGTTCACCACTGGCATGCAGCGAGCCGCTGAGCGGGGCGGGCTCCTGCCCAAGCGATGTCAGCAATGACTCCAGACGCACGCCCTCGACCTCCGGCGCCAGCTGCCAGGCGAGGTCATCGCCGCTGGCGTCTATCACCCCGGTGGCCTTAAGCCGACCTTCATGGAAGCCCGCTTCGAAGCCGGTCAGACGATGCCTGCCACCCTCGCCCTGCATGCTCAAGGACACATCCTGGTAGCGCTGGCCGCCCAGGATCAGCTGACCCAGCGCCAGCGATACGCTCTCGTCCAGCCCGGCCAGAAAGCTTTTCGGCAGGATCGCCGGTGCGCCGTCCTGGTCCTGGGCCAGCGCCGACGCGATACCGGGAATGCCGTTGGCGGCGGTGTCCTGCTCGGGCGGCGGCAGATAGCTGTCGGCGTCGAGGCGGTCGCCTTCCAGATCGAGATCGACCCGGGTGCCATCGAAGCGTGCGCCGAGGGAACCGGAGAAGGTGTTGTCATCGAGCACCAGCGTCAGGCCATTGAGCGAGAGCTGCTCGAGGGTGCCTTCCACCGGACTGGTCAGCGCCACTTCCGACAGCGCCTCGTCGCTGGACATGCTGGGCATGGCGTCCATGCGCGCAAGCCAGGCACGCAGCGACAACGGTGCCAGACGCACCTGGCCGTCATAGCGTGGCGCCGAATTCAGCTCTTTCAGGTTGAGATTCCCCTTGATCGACAGACCTTCGGGGCCGCTCAAGGCGATATCGCGCAGCTGAGCGGTACCGGCGCCGAAGTCCGACTCCAGCTGGAACGAAAGCGTCATGGCCACACGCTTCTCGCCTAACTGGGGTGCCAGCAGGCTGGCGTCCAGTTGACTCGGCGCCATGTGCAGACGCTGCTCGCCAAGGTTCAGCACCACCTCGTCGCTGGTCAGGGTCGCCTCCTGGGGTTCCGAGGCACCGGCCAGCAGAGTACTGGTCTCCAGCGTCACGTCGCTGAGCACGTGGCGGCTGTCGGCGAGACCCAGATTGACGTCGCTCTCCAGGGTGACATCGCTTTGCAGGCCAGGGGTGCGCTCTTCCGTTGTTTCGCCCTCACCGCCGCCATCGAGCTGGTCGAACACCTTCAGCTGGAAGGTGGAGCTGAGCGGAAAGGCGGTATCCGGATTGACGTTGCTACCGTTGATGGTGAGCTTCTCGGCCTGCCACTCGCGGCCGGCCTGATGATCGACCAGGCTCAGATGGCCCTTGGTCACCTCGACGCTGGCGATGTTCAGGGCCACCGACAGACCGCCTTCATCATCCGGGTTGGGGCCTGCGCTGGCCGGCGCCAGCGCCTTTTCGGCGTCATCGGCCCTGTTTTCGAGGCGTTCGAGCAGCGCCTCCCAATTGCCGGTGCCATCACTGTCGCGCTCGAGATTCAGCGACAGTCCATCCAGGGTCAGGCCATCGATGGCGATTTCGCCGCGCAACAGCGGTGTGAACGCCAGGCTGACCGAGGCCTCGGAGAAGGCAGCAAAGGCCTGGGCGTCATCCGCCTGATCCGGCAGGCGCGCTTCGGCCTCGGCCACGCTGACACCAATGCGCGGATAGAAGGACCACTCCAATGGGCCTTCCAGCGACAGTTCGAGCCCGGTGTGCTCCTTCACCACGGACACCAGCCTCGGCTTCATGTCCTCGGGGTTGAAGAAGGTGGTGACGTAGACCACCGCGCCCACCGTGACCAGGGCGAGGACGCCGACGACCGCCAGCAGGGTTCTTACGAGTCGTTTCATTTGCCACTTTCTCCGGTGGGCAGATCGAGTTGGAAATCATCGCCGCTTCGCGTCAGTTGATAGCCCAGACGCTTTAGCAGCATCTGGTCGGCCAGGGTCAGCTGCGAACCGGCCACGCTCAGCGCCACGCCGTCACGGTTGGCGGCAGCGCTGATCAGCGCCAGCAGGCGCGAGCCCACGCCGCGCCGGCGAGTGGTCTTGCGAACACAGAGGTCGAACATGCGCCAGCGCCCGTCACCAGGACTGACGGCGACGGCGCCGAGCAGGCGATCATTGAAGCGCGCCGCCCAGAAGAAGCCATGTTCAAGCTGGCGGGTCACGTAGGCTCCCGGCGGGAGCTTGATGCGCTCCTCCGGCGCATCGGCATAAATGCGGGTCAGATCGATCCGCACCTGTTCATCGGCGTCCCAGACATCCTGGTCGACGCGAAAGAGGGTCACCGGCATACGCTGTCTCCCTTGGCCGGAGGGCGGCGACGGCCGCCACTGGAATGGCTGCATTGTAGCGGATGGGGGTGCCGATTCACTATAATGGCTGTCTTGTGCGCCTAGCACCGCGACCGGCCCACCTTAGAAACAAGGCCCCCAATTCCGACATGCGCGTGAGCGCAGGAGACGACATGTCCGAGCGTATTGCCACGGTCAGCCGTGACACCAAGGAAACCCAGATCAGCGTCACCCTCAACCTCGACGGCGAGGGCAACCTCAAGGGTGAAAGCGGGGTTCCCTTCCTCGACCATATGCTCGACCAGGTGGCCCGCCACGGCATGGTCGACCTGGACATCAGCGTCAACGGCGATTTGCACATCGACGACCACCACACCGTCGAGGACCTCGGCATCACCCTGGGACAGGCGTTTAACCAGGCCATCGGCGACAAGCGCGGCATCTATCGCTACGGCCACGCCTATGTGCCGCTGGACGAGGCACTGTCCCGGGTGGTCATCGACTTCTCCGGCCGTGCCGGCCTGTCCATGAACGTCGAGTTCACCCGCGCCACCATCGGGCGTTTCGACACCCAGCTTTTCTGGGAGTTCTTTCAGGGCTTCGTCAATCACGCCCAGGTCACGCTGCATATCGACAACCTGAAGGGCTTCAATGCCCACCATCAGGCGGAAACCATCTTCAAGGCCTTCGGCCGCGCCCTGCGCATGGCCGCCGCCGAGGACCCCCGCATGGCCGGCAAGCTGCCCTCCACCAAGGGTAGCCTCTAACGCCGCCGGCTGCGGTCCAACAGCAACAAGACGACAAGACACCAAGCGAGGCGGTCGCCGGCAGCGGCGCCCCTCCGGGCCAACCACCAAGGAGCGCTTCATGACCATTGCCGTCATCGACTACGGAATGGGCAACCTCCATTCCGTCGCCAAGGCACTGGAACACGTCACCCACGAGAACGTGCTGGTGACCCGCGACGCTCGCTCGATCCAGGGCGCGACCCGTGTCGTGCTACCGGGACAGGGCGCCATCCGCGACTGCATGGGCGAACTGGAGCGTACCGAGCTCAGCGGCCTGGTTCGCGAGCTGCTGGCCAGCCAGTCCAAGCCGCTGCTGGGCATCTGTGTGGGTCAGCAGATGCTGATGGACCACAGCGACGAGAACGGCGGCATCGACTGCCTGGGCCACCTCGCCGGTCAGGTGAAGCGGTTTCCGCTGGACATGCAGGACAGTGACGGCGCTCGCCTGAAGGTCCCGCACATGGGCTGGAACCTGGTGGCGCAGCCCAACGCCCACCCGCTGTGGGAGGGTATCGAGCCCGGCTCGCACTTCTACTTTGTGCATAGCTACTATGTGGCCGCCGAGCATGACGCCGAGGTCTTCGGCACCACCGACTACGGCAGCGTCAGCGCCCATGTGGCGGTGGGTCGTGACGCCACCTTTGCGGTGCAGTTCCACCCGGAAAAGAGCGCTCGCGCCGGCCTCAGGCTGCTCGAGAACTTTGTCCAGTGGAACCCCTGACCCAGACCTGAGCGCCGGCTGGGCAGGCGCTCGCTTGCCCTGGCCGCCGCCCGACATCTGCATCGGCACGGCCTACGCCCTGCCTGCATCGATCACACTGGCACGCCCCTGAAAAGGCACCCCGAGGACACAACATGCTGGTAATTCCCGCCATCGATCTCAAGGACGGACAGTGCGTTCGTCTCAAGCAAGGCCGCATGGACGAGGCCACCACCTATGGCGACGACCCCGTCGCCATGGCCGCTCGCTGGGTCGAGGCCGGCGCGCGGCGCCTGCATCTGGTCGACCTCAACGGCGCCTTCGAGGGGCGTCCGGTCAACGGCGAGGCGGTGACCGCCATTGCCCGCCAGTACCCCGACCTGCCGATCCAGATCGGTGGCGGCATTCGCAGCGCCGAGACCATCGAGCACTACCTCAAGGCCGGCGTCTCCCAGGTGATCATCGGCACCAAGGCGGTCAAGGAGCCTGACTTCGTGACCGAAATGTGTCGCGCCTTCCCCGGCCATATCATCGTCGGCCTCGACGCCCATGATGGCCGCGTGGCCACCGACGGCTGGGCCGAGGTGTCCGAGGTGATGGCGGTGGATCTGGCCAAGCGCTTTGCCGACGACGGCGTCTCCAGCATCGTCTACACCGATATCGCTCGCGACGGCATGATGAACGGCGTCAACGTCGAGGCCACGGCAGCCCTGGCCCGGGACGGTGGCATTCCGGTCATCGCCTCCGGCGGCGTGACCAACCTCGATGACCTGCGCGCCCTGGTGGCGGCTGGCGAGCCGGGCATTCTCGGCGCCATCACCGGACGCGCCATCTACGAAGGCAGCCTGGACGTCGCCGAAGGGCAGCGCCTGTGCGACGAACTGACCCAAGGCTGAGGAGGCTCCATGGCTCTTTCCAAACGCATCATCCCGTGTCTCGACGTCGACGCCGGCCGAGTGGTCAAGGGTGTCAACTTCGTCGGCATCCGTGACGCCGGCGACCCGGTGGAGGTGGCGCAGCGCTACAACCAGCAGGGCGCCGACGAGATCACCTTTCTCGACATCACCGCCAGCCACGAGGACCGCGACACCACGGTGGAGATGGTCGAGCGCATCGCCGGCGAAGTGTTCATCCCGCTGACGGTAGGCGGCGGCATCCGCACCTGCGACGATATCCGCACCATGCTCAACGCCGGCGCCGACAAGGTCTCGATCAATACCGCAGCGGTGACCAACCCTGAGTTCGTACGTGAAGCCGCCGAGCGCTTCGGTAGCCAGTGCATCGTGGTGGCGATCGACGCCAAGCGCGTCAGCGAGGAAGGCGAAGCCCCTCGCTGGGAGATCTTCACCCACGGCGGCCGTCGTCCCACCGGGCTCGACGCGGTGGAATGGGCCAAGAAGATGGTCGAGTACGGCGCCGGCGAACTGCTGTTGACCAGCATGGACCGCGACGGCACCAAGGCCGGCTTCGACCTGGGCGTCACCCGCGCCATCAGCGATGCGGTGGCGGTGCCGGTCATCGCCTCCGGCGGTGTCGGCAACCTCGACCACCTGGTCGAGGGCGTGACCGAAGGCCACGCCGATGCGGTGCTGGCGGCCAGCATCTTCCACTTCGCCGAGTACACCATCCCCGAGGCCAAGCGCTATATGGCCGACAAGGGCATCACCATGCGCCTCTGACCGACGCCTTTGGCTGGCTCTTCAGCCAGGGCTTGCAGAGCCAGCAACCAACCACCCCCGCCGGGTAGCCCGGCGGGGGTGGTCGTTTGTACGGACTGAAACCGACCTCAGTCCAGGGTCAGCCCCAGATTGCTGACACCACCGTTGCGTCCGAGCTTTCTCAACGCCTTGACGTGCTTCTTGCTCGGCTCTTCCTCGGCCGCCTCCAGCGCCGCATCCTGAAAGTCGTTCTCGTCTTCCATCAACGGGTGCTGCTTGACCAGTTGCGCGAGCTTTTCGGCGTCATCCTCCCCCTCGGTCAGCTCGATAAAGGAGCGCACCGCCGCCTTCGAGACCTTGCTGACCTCAAGCACCGCGTCCGGCGCATCGCCTCTCAGGGTATCGAGGATCGCCGATAGCGCGACCACCGCATCGAGGGCACGACGGGCGCCGAAGCTGTCGTCCTGTTGAGGAGGCTCCAGCTCGCCGAGCTTTTCGGCCTGGAGATCGAAGTCGATCTTGGCGTCCTTGACCGTCAACTGCTCCCACACCAGGTCGAGGATCGCCCTCATGCCCGCCAGATCCCCGTGACCGCTGGTATCGGCGTAGAGCGCATAGTTGGGCAGCATGCGCTCGGTCAACGCGGCCATGAAGGCCTGTTGCTGACGTAGAGTCAGCGCCTGCAGGCGCTGGTGAAATCCTGGCTTTGCCATGATGGCTCCTGTGCTGGCAATAAACGGGCTGCCGGTCCCTTTATTCAAGGTTCAAGGGGCGAGAGTCGAGGGTCGCGTGTCGAATGTCGGGAAAACGGCGATGGCCGAAAGCGGACTGGGCGACTCAAGGCCAGAAGCGCTCCTGGGCGATCCGTCCACGCTCATCGAAGGCCACACCTTCATCGATCAGACGCTTGCGCTGCTCGTCGGCTCCGCCATGGTCGGCGAGCTTGCGCGAGGCCGTCACCACCCTGAACCAGGGAAGCTCATGCCCCGACGGCAGATCGCGCAGCGCCCGCGCGACCATGCGTGCGCTGGCCCCATCGGTCATGGCGGCGATGCGTCCGTAGCTGGTCACCCGCCCCGAAGGAATCTCGCTGATGATGGTAAGAATCTGTTCTCGGACGTCCGGATTCATGTAACCTTTCGTTCTGGTTGCATTTTCATCGAGGGATGGCGCCGCCCACCCTCAGTCTGAGCGAGGCCCCCATGCACCTTCATCTGCTCAAGCACCATCCTGACCTGGGCCCCGCACGCATCGGCGACTGGCTTGCCAGCATGGGCCACAGCTTCACCGTCTTCCACCTCTACGACGGTGAGCTGGTGCCGCGCCCCGGGGACTGCGACGCCCTGATCATCCTCGACGATCTCGAGGACCGCGACCAGGCACCCTGGCTCAAGGCCGAACGCAAGCTGATCGACCAGATGCTCGACGGCCACAAGCCGCTGCTCGGGCTCGGCGCCGGCGCCCGGCGCATCGCCGAAGCGCTGGACGCTCCGGTGGGCCGTGGCACCCAGGCCGAAGCCGGCTGGCAGACCGTCAGCCTGGCCGACGACAGCCCCTTCGACCTGCCCGACGACTTCCCCGCCCTGCTGTGGCATCGCCAGGTGTTCGGACTACCCGATGACGCCCTGCCGCTGGGCGGCACGCCGACAAGCCCGGTACTCGGCTTCGCCTGGGACGCCGGCCGGGTGGTTGGCCTGGCCTGCCACCTGCATCATCACCAGGAGAGCCTGACGGCCTTTCTCGAGACGATGCCGTTGCCACAAGGCGCCGACGCAAGCCCCAGGACCCAGTCGCCAGAAACGATCCTTGCCGAGGCCCGGCGACTGGATACCCTGGCGCCGCTGCTGGATCGCCTGCTGAGCCAGTGGCTGCGCACAGCACCGGACGTCTAATTCGCCACCGCGTCCCGCTGCTGCTGGCTCCAGGTCTTGGCGAACTCGAGGCAGCTGTCCCAGTCACCGACATGCAGGAAGCGACGCTCGGAGTGCTTCTCCAGCTGGTAGCGGTACATGGGGTCATAGTACTCGGTAAGCAAAGGCGCCAGCCAGGCCTCATGGGCCTGGCGGTTGCCGGCCTCGTGCTCGCGGAAGGCCAGCGCCTGCAGCCGCTGCAGGCGGGCCAGTCGCGCGCTCCCCAGGCGCTTCTTCAGTCGCCCCAGCGCCGTCGACAACTGCTTGCGCATCAGTGACCAGCCGAGGCGCTCACCGAACTGATGGCGATAGATCGTCCACAGGTCGTCGATGTAGTCCTTGTGGATCTGGTTGAGGCGCCAGTCCAGCGGCATCTCGACGCGGATCCTCGGCGCCGGCTCCATTCCGCGCCAGAACTCGAGCGGTATATTGGCCGCGCCGATGTGGCGCGACTCGTCTTCCAGCACCAGCGGCCCGTGCAATGACAGCAGTCGCAGGCCCATGGCGTGCTCGAAGTCGATCTGGCTGGGGGCGATCAGTGGATGGCGGCCGAAGGCCGAGCCCTTGTGACGGGCGCAGCCCTCCAGATCCAGACCGTTGTCCAGGGCCTGCACGATGGACGTCTTGGCGCAGCCGGTCAGGCCACCCACCACCAGCATGGGCTGGGCGGCGGCGTCATCGATGCGTGCGCACAACGCCTGGCGCATGGCCTTCCAGCCACCCTCGATGCGCGGTCGTTCGACGCCGGACTCAAGCAGCCAGCGCTGGGCGATCTGCGAGCGCAGCCCACCCCGAAAACAGTAGATGATGGCGTCCGGGGCCGCCTCGAGCTGGCGCTTCCAGGCCTCGATGCGTGCGGCCTTGATCTCGCCGGACACCAGCCGCTCGCCCAGGGCGATGGCGGCCTGCTGGCCGGACTCCTTGTAGGCGATCCCGACCTGATGGCGTTCCTCGTTGTTCATCAGCGGCAGGTTGACCGCCCCGGGCAGGCTGCCCTGGGCGAACTCCACCGGCGCCCGCACGTCGATCAAGGTGCGCCCCTCGACCAGCAGGGCGGGATCCGCCGGGACCAGCGGCAACTTCATCCGCGCACCTCGATCAGCGCCTCACCGCTGGCCTCGACGACCTCGCCGAAGGGTGCAAGCTCGATACCGAACTCGCGGCCGACCCGCTCGACATCGTCCTCCCAGGACGGGTGTACCGAGATCAACAGACCGCCCGAGGTCTGCGGATCACACAGCCACTGCCAGTGGGCCTCATCCATCTGCGGCAGGCTGGCCCCCAGGGCGTCACGGTTACGACGGGTGCCGCCGGGTACCGCGCCCTGGCGCCGGTAAGCCTCGGCCTCGGCCAGGCGCGGCAGGCGGCGAAAGTCAATGCGAGCCGCCACGCCACTGGCCGCGCACACCTCGGACAGGTGGCCAGCCAGGCCAAAGCCGGTGACGTCGGTCATCGCACGCACCCCTTCGATGCGCGCAAGGGCGGCACCGATACGGTTGCTGATCAGCATGGTTTCCCGCGCCAGGCCATGGTGACCGCTTTCCAGAAGCCCCTGCTTCTCCGCCGTGGTCAGCATGCCCACCCCCAACGGCTTGGTCAGGAACAGCAGATCGCCGGGCTTGGCGCCCTTGTTGAGCTTCAGGTGCTTGAGTTCCACCAGACCGTTGACCGCGAGACCGAAGATCGGCTCCGGGGCATCGATGGAGTGGCCGCCCGCCAGCGCCAGACCCAGCTCACGACATACCGCCTGAGCCCCGGCCACCACGTCACCGGCGATGTCCGCGCCCAGCTTGTCCAGCGGCCAGCCCAGAATGCCCAACGCCATCACCGGGTCACCGCCCATGGCGTAGACGTCGCTGATGGCGTTGGTGGCGGCGATGCGGCCGAAGTCGAAGGGGTCATCGACGATCGGCATGAAGAAGTCGGTGGTGCTGATCATGCCGCGCCCGTCGCCCAGGTCGAAGACGGCGGCGTCCTCGCGTCCCTGGTTGCCGACGATCATCTTCGAGTGGCTCGCTCCCGGACCGGCCTTGGCCAGGATGCTGTCGAGCACATCGGGGGCGATCTTGCAGCCACAGCCGGCACCGTGACTGTATTGGGTCAAGCGGATGGCGCTCATGGAAGTCTCCTTGGCAATGATGGGCCCATTCTACACCAGCAGGACCGGCGGAATCGGCACGGCGCAGTCACCATCGTCCTGATCACATCCCGGGTAACAGGCTGTGATCAGGGTATGGTCTGGCGCCCTGGTGATCAGTTCATGGATGGAGTTACAGCACTTCGAGGGCGTCGGCGAGCTTGTCCACCGCCACCACCTCCATCCCCGCCGGTGAGTTCTTGGGAGCGTTACCCCGGGGCACGATGGCGCGGGTAAAACCGTGCTTGGCGGCCTCGACGATACGCTCCTGGCCGCTCGGCACGGGGCGAATCTCCCCGGACAGGCCAACCTCGCCGAATACCACCAGCTCGCGCGGCAGTGCCCTGCCCTGCAGGCTCGACACCACCGCCAGCAATACCGCCAGGTCGGCACTGGTCTCCAGCACCTTGACCCCGCCGACGACGTTGAGAAAGACGTCCTGGTCGCCGGTAAACAGGCCACCGTGACGGTGCAGCACCGCCAGCAGCATCGACAGGCGATTGGCATCCAGCCCTACCGCGACGCGGCGCGGGTTGCCCAGCGCCGACTCATCGAGCAGCGCCTGCACCTCCACCAGGATCGGCCGGGTGCCTTCCCACACCACCATCACCAGGCTGCCGGGGGCCTGCTCCTGCTGACGCGAAAGGAAGATCGCGCTGGGGTTCTTCACCTCCTTCATGCCGTGTTCCAGCATGGCGAAGACGCCCAGCTCGTTGACCGCACCGAAGCGGTTCTTCTGGCCGCGCAGGGTACGGAAGCGGGAATCGGCGCCGCCTTCCAGCAACAGGGAGGCGTCGATCATGTGCTCGAGCACCTTGGGCCCGGCCAGGCTGCCGTCCTTGGTGACGTGGCCGACCAGCAGCAGCACCGTGCTGGACTGCTTGGCGAAACGGGTTAGTGCCGCCGCGGATTCGCGTACCTGGGCCACACCACCCGGCGCCGACGAGATGTCCTCCAGATGCATGGTCTGGATCGAGTCGATCACCAGCACCTCGGGGCGCTCGCGCTCGGCCACCGCCAGGATGGTCTCGACGCTGGTCTCCGCCAGCATCTTGAGTCCCTGGGTCGGCAACTGCAGGCGGTGGGCGCGCATCGCCACCTGGGACAGCGACTCCTCGCCGGTGACGTAGAGTACGCTGCGCTCCTGAGCCAGCTTGCAGGCGGTCTGCAGCAGCAAGGTGGACTTGCCGGCCCCGGGGTGGCCGCCCAGCAGCACCGCGGAGCCCGGCACCAGACCGCCACCGAGTACGCGGTCGAACTCGGCAAAGGTCGACGACAACCGCGGCACCTCCGACAGATCCACGTTGGCCAGATCCACTACCTCACGCGACAGGCTGCCGGCGTAGCCACCGCGCGCCGTCGCGCCGGCGCTCGACCCGCTTCTGGCAGGCGAGGACAGACGCACCTCGGTCAAGGTGTTCCACTCCTGGCAGCTGGAACACTGCCCCTGCCATTTGCGGTACTCGGCACCGCACTCGGTGCACACGAAGGCGCTCTTGGCCTTGGCCATGAATCCTCTCTCTATCGGTTCAATCGGGTTCGTTCGTCAGCGATGGTCAACACTGCGGCTTGCCGCCGTGTCCCGGGTAGCACTTGTCGTCCTCAACACGGCGGTAGCGGCGAAACACCTCCATCTCCCAGGGGCGCATGGCGATCATCAGGCTGACACCAAAGCGCTGCTCGAGCGGCAGCGACAGATCTTCCTGATGACAGTGGCGAAGGTCCAGCGCCAGCCGCCGAAGCTTCTGCTGCATCACCTCATTGGAGCGCACCGACAGCATGCCATTGACGAACAGTCTTATCTCGCCCGGGCGATCGAAGCGACACGCCAGGAAATCCTCCTGGACCCGGGACTCGAAGAAGCGCTGGATAGGCCCTTGCGGCTGCCACTGGAAGTCATAGCTGATCAGCAGCTTGATGCGATTGCCCGGCAGCAGCTCGATCAATCCCATACGATCGAGCCGCACCAGGTGCGTTATCACCTGAGGCTCGCCGAGCGAATAGGTCGCACAGATATCTTCAAAGCGCCAGCGATTAAGCGCACAGAAGGCCACCAGCAGCAGCGACATGTCAGAGACCAGCTCCTGCTCAAGCTCTGGGGCGATCGCGTCGACCAGCGCCTGGGGCTCCAGCTGGCGTACAAGGTCTGTGATCTCGAGACCGACCAGGGCACACACCTGATCCAGGCGCTGCAGCGAAAACTGGCGCTCGGCGAACAGCCGCTTGACGCTGGCCTCGGACAGGCCAAGCGCCGCCGCCACCTGCTGATAGGTGACGCCATTGGCCCGCAGTGCCGCCTTGAGCGCATCCACAATCGCCACCGTCTGCGCCATGACTCACATCCCTCATCGCCGAAAGCCCCGGCCAAGGTAGCAGAATACGCGACTCACGGCTCAACAACACGCTACCTTCCGGATCCTGCTGGCGTACCGCGCCCCGACCTCGCCATAGTGCCATCGACGCCGCGCTCGCCACACCCTGTAGGCGATGTCGGCTCCACCACCCAGCAAGCAGGAGATCTCCATGGAAAATGAAGCGAGCAACAATTCGTCAGGCTGGCTGTTCTTCGTCAAGGTCACCTTTGCCATCGCGCTGGCCGCCATGGCGGTCGGTATCGTGATGGCGCCCATCGACCTGCTGGTCAAAGGCTATCTCGGCGTGTGTTCACTGTTTCTGGTCTCCACCACCATCACCCTGTCCAAGACGCTACGCGATGACCACGAGAGCCGGCGCTTCCACAACCGCATCTCCGAGGCCCGCACCCAGCAACTTCTCAAGGAATACACGGAGTAGCCACCATGTCACTTTGGACGAAACTGCACACCCTGGTTCGGGCGACAGCTCACGAACCGGTAGAGAAGCTGGTGGATGCCAACGCATTGCGGATCATGGCCCAGGAGATCCGTGAGGCCGAGCAGGCCTTGCACCAGGCACGCCTCGATCTCGCCGGCCTGATCGCCGAACGCAGACAGCTCGAGCGCCACAACCAGCAACTGGCCGAGCAGCTCGAAGCCAGAGAGCACCAGGCTCGCGCGGCCCTCGAACAGGACGATGAAGCGCTGGCCTTGGCCGTGGCCAGCCGCATCGCCGAGGTCGAAAGCCAATTGACCTCACAGCGACAGCACGCCGAGGCCTTGTCGCGACAGGAACAGACCCTGCGCGAGGAGCTCGGGCAAGCGGCCCAGTCACTGCGCCACTACCAGCGCGAAATGAAACTGGCCAAGGCGCGAGGCGGCAATGCTGGCCTTGGGCGGAAGCTGGGCGCTTGCAGTACCGGGCTCCAGCGACACATGGACGAAATTGCAACCAGCTACGAACGCATCCGCACGTCCCAGCAACACCAGGCAGAGGTCACGACGGCCCTCAAGGAGCTGGATGAAGAGGCCAGCGGCCAGGATCTGGATCGACGCCTCAGGACGTCGGGTATCCTCGAGGGATCGATGGACGCCAGGAGTGTGCTTGCCCGGCTGAAGGCCCAAGGGAGCGCGGCTGCCGTTCCAGGCGAATCGCCCAGTGGGGCATGAGCCCTGCGATCAGCGCGAGCACCGCCAGCGCTTCGAAACAGCCTCCAGGCGGTGCCGAGCGAGCCTGTCGGCACAATACCATCACGTCAAGACGCCAAAGGGCGGCCCACCTGGGGCCGCCCTTTGTGTTCGACACTTGCATGCCGTTCGACTTACTGCTGGCGGGTCAGCTGCAGCATGTCGTTGTTCTGGAAGCGACGACGCTGGGGGTCGATCAGCTCCAGAGTCTGCGGATTGACGCGCATGAAGTAGTAGGTCTGGCCTTCACCGTTGGGGACCAGCTCGTAGACGGTGGCCTCCGGATTGTCGGCGGTACCGGTCAGCACATCCCAGTTGCCGGAGTAGTTCTCGTTCGGCGGATTCTGGGGATGGTTCTGGTAGGCCGCGGTCAGATCGAAGGTGCGCTGCGCCGGGGCGCTCTGGTCTTCACCTTCCATGGTAACCGTCAGGGCGATGCCGTCGCAGTTACGGCACGGCAGGGTCCCCTGGTAGGTCGCCGAGGTCGCCTGGATGGCTTCACCACCGGTTCCCTCGTCGCTGGGGCCACTCGCACAGCCGGCCAAAAGGGCGAGCATGGCGGATCCCGCCAGCAAAGTCCTGAGTTGCATATTAGTCCTCCTAACCATTGAGCATGGAACCGACGAATCGGCAGCCTGCCGACAGCATAACCTCCCAGCTTCGTTGCGCACAGCCCTGTATCGCTGCCGGCTCACGACACCGGTGGCATCACGTGGGCGAACACCAGGCCAAGCACGATCGGCATCACGATCAGACTACCGAGGTTGCCGATCAGCACCAGCGACGCCACCGAATGCGGCTGCTGACGATACTGCTCGGCCACCAGGTAGTTGAGCACCGCCGGCGGCAGGGCAGCGAACACCCACAGCGACGCGGCCTTGAGCCCCTCTAGTTCAAGCAGCATGATCAACGGCCAGGCCAGCAATAACCCGGACAGCGGGCACAGCACCGCCCCGAGCAGCCCGGTCTTCCAGTCGCCGAAGTCGATGTCGAGCATCCGCACGCCCAGGGCGAACAGCAACAGCGGGATGCATACACCACCCAGCATATGCATCGCCTCCAGCAGCCAGCCCGGTAGCGAAAGCCCGGACAGATTGACCGCCAGGCCAGCGAGGCTCGCCAGCACGATGGGCATGCGCAAAAGGCGCCACAACGGCGTATGGGGACTGAGCATCTTCAGTCCCAGCGAGAAGTGCAGCAGCATTTCGACGATGAACAGCACCACTGCCGCCGGCAGCGCCTGCTCGCCGAAGGCCAGGATCAGCAGCGGGATGCCCATGTTGCCGGAATTGTTGAACATCATCGGCGGCACAAAGGTCTTCGGCTCGAGCCTGAGCCACTTCACCACCGGCCATACCAGCAGCCCCGACCCCACTACCACCACGGCGCCGGCCAACGCCAGCCAGGCGTAGTCCTCAAGCGGCGCCTGGCGGTCGGCCAGCACCACAAATACCAGCATGGGCACGAACAGCTCCATGTTGAGGGTGTTGAGGCTGCGGATGTCGGGAGAGCGCAACTTGCCATAGAGGGTACCGGCCCCCGAAATCAGAAATACCGGTAGCAGAGTGGCGAGGATCTGAGCGGTCATGGAGTCTCTTAGGCGGCAAACGGTCAGCGCTCGCAGCCTAGCACGTCAGCGACTTGCGCAGGGCTCTGGCAGCGGTCACCATGACCAAAGTGGTAATCAAGCCTTCGATTCTGCCAAGCCTGCCAAGCGAGAGACCATGAGCCAGTTGTGGAGTCCCAACGTTCGGGAACTGACCCCCTACGTGCCGGGCGAACAGCCCCGCGAGAAGCTGATCAAGCTCAACACCAACGAGAACCCCTACCCGCCCGCGCCTGGCGTGGAACGGGTCCTGCGCGAGTTCTCGGCGGACCATCTGCGGCGCTACCCGGACCCCACCTCGAGCGCCCTGCGTGAGGCCCTGGCACAGGCCCTCGGCACGACCTCCGCCAACGTCTTCGCCGGCAATGGCTCCGACGAGGTGCTGGCGCTGGCCTTCCAGGCCTTCTTCCGCCAGGACAAGCCGCTGGCGATGCCGGATATCTCCTACAGCTTCTATCCGGTCTACTGCCGCATGTACGACATCGACAGCCAGCGTTTCGCGCTGGACGATCAGTGGCGTGTCGACCTGGACGCCCTGGCCAGCGACAGCGGCGGCGTGATCTTTGCCAACCCCAATGCCCCCACCGGTCACGGCCATGGCCGCGAGGCCATCGCGGCCTTGCTCGACAAGGTCACCGACCGCGTGGTGCTGGTGGACGAAGCCTACGTGGACTTTGGTGGCGAGAGCGCCGTCCCCCTGGTCGAACGCTACCCCAACCTGCTGGTGACCGGCACCTTCTCCAAGTCGCGCAGCCTGGCAGGGCTTCGTCTTGGGTATGCGGTGGGCTCACCGGAGTTGATCGAGGGTCTGACCCGGGTGAAGGACTCCTTCAACTCCTACCCGGTGGACGCCCTGGCCAGCGCCATCGGCATCGCCGCACTGGAAGACGGCGACTACTTCGAGGCCACGCGTCAGGCGGTGATCACCACACGCGAACGCACTCGCCAGCGTCTCGATGACCTGGGCTTCGAGGTGCTGCCGTCACAGACCAACTTCGTGCTGGCGTCACACCCCAAGCACGACGCAGCCCAGCTTTTCGTCGGTCTGCGCGAGCGCGGCATCCTGGTACGCCACTTCAATACCGAGACGCTGCGCGTTCATCTGCGTATCTCCATCGGCACCGATGACGAGATGGACTCGCTGATCGAGGTGCTCAGCGACCTCTGTCGCTAGGCCACAACATCGGGCGCCGCGCGGCGCCCCTTCTTTGCAAGAGGCCCCCATGAGTGAGCGTCTGCCGTTGACCGGAGTGCACCACGTCGCCCTGATCACCGCCGACTACGAACGCGCCCGGCGCTTCTATATTGAGGTGCTCGACGCCCGCATCCTCAACGAGGCCTACCGCCACGAGCGTGACAGCTACAAGCTGGACCTTGCCCTGCCTGGAGGCATCCAGCTCGAGCTGTTCTCTTTTCCCTCTCCGCCGCCTCGGCCAAGCTATCCCGAGGCCTGCGGTCTTCGTCACCTTGCCCTGGCAACATCAGACCTGGACGCCAGCGTCGCGTTGCTGAAGCGGCGTGGCGCGCGACCCGAACCTATCCGAGTCGACGAGTTCACCGGTGCCCGCTTCACCTTCTTCGCAGCCCCTGACGGAACACCTATCGAACTCTACGAGACGCAAGCCTGACGTCACCGCAACCACACAGCGCTTCAGCCGATTCCGCCACTGTCCCTGACCCGCGAGGCAAGCACCATGCTCAAGGTAGGCTTCTTCAGCTCTCAGCCCTACGAACGCCCCTTCTTTTCCGATGAGCATCACCCGCAGCTGAGTATCGTGCACTTCGAGCAACGCCTCAGCACCCGCACCGTGACCCTCTGCCAGGGACTCGATGCAGTGTGCGTATTCGTCAACGATGAGCTCGATCGCACCGTGCTCGAGCGTTTGGCCGTGGTAGGGGTACGCCTGGTCGCGCTCAGGTGCGCAGGATTCAATAACGTTGACCTCGACGCCGCTCGCCGGCTTAACATCCAGGTGTGTCGCGTACCGTCCTACAGCCCCGACGCCGTTGCCGAGCACTGTGTCGCTTTGATGCTCACGCTCAGCCGCAAGATCCACAAGGCCTACAACCGGGTGCGTGAGGATAACTTCGACCTCAATGGCCTGCTCGGCTTCAACCTCGCCGGCAAGACCGTCGGGATCGTCGGCTTCGGCCAGATCGGCCGCTCCCTGGCGGGTATCCTGAGCGGCTTTGGCTGCCGCGTGCTGGTCACCGACCCAGCCCCCATCCGCATCCCCGACCAAGCCGACATCGCGCAGGTCGAGTTCTATGAATTGCTGGCACACAGCGACATCATCTCGCTGCACTGTCCGCTCACCCCAGACACCCACCACCTGATCGACGAGTCGGCCTTTTCCCGAATGAAGGACGGGGTGATGCTGATCAACACAAGCCGCGGCGCCCTGGTCGACACACGCGCCTGTATCGAGGCACTCAAGCGTCGCAAGCTCGGTTACCTGGGTCTCGACGTCTACGAGCAGGAAGCCGGCATGTTCTTCGAGGACCGCAGCGACGACATCCCGCTGGACGACGTCTTTGCCCGCCTTATCAGCTTCCCCAATGTCGTCGTCACCGGCCACCAGGGCTTCTTCACCCGGGAAGCCCTGAGCGAGATCGCATCGACCACGCTGGAAAGCCTCGCCGCCTTCGAGGAAGGGCGTTCTCTCGATCAGCACTGTCAGCTCTAGAGAGTCGACGCTGCCCTGAACAAAAGAAGCCCGACTCCTCTTGGAGTTGGGCCTTCTTTTGAATAGATACCTGACGATGACACTTAGACAGCAAGGTCGCTCGCATGGGGGTGAGTCACCCCAGCGCTCTTTACAAGGGCTGCGGCAACGCCGCAAGGGGGGGACGAACGACGCGAGCCCGCCCTTGAGAAGAGCCAGGCCGGACCGCGCCGAGGGGGCGGCGGCCCGGCCCCACATATAAAGAGAGGGGCTGAACTTGTAGAGAGCCATGCATGCGCTCTTTACAAAACGAAGGCCCGACTATCTCTCGATAATCGGGCCTACTTCTGAATAAATGCCTGACGATGACGCTTAGACAGCAAGGTCGCTCGCATGGGGGTGAGTCACCCCAAGGTTTGCAGCGAAGCTGCAAGGGGTGACGAACGACGCGAGCTTGCGAGCGGCCGGACCGCACGCAGTGCGGCCCCACATATAAAGAGAGGGGT
>NZ_JASHIT010000042.1:0-50243 GCF_030733595.1 Halomonas sp. MMSF_3323
GAATGCCATGCCCGCTTCGTCATTCAGGCGCGAGGATTCTGGGGGCGCCTAGCGGGGCAATGGTCGCGTGGCCTTGTCCCGGCCCGGCGACAGCATGCCGGTGGCCACAGCGGTGCCTGCCAGGGTGATGGCCATGCCCACCAGGGTGCGCAGCCCCAGGGTCTCGTCGAGCAGCACATAGCCCCACAGCAGGGCGCTGACCGGTACCAGAAAGGTCACGGTAGAGGCGGCGGTAGCCCCGGCGCTGGCCAGCAGGCTGAAGAACAGCAGAAAGGCGACAGTGGTGGACAGCACCGCCATGGCCAGGGCGCTGCCCCAGGCCTCGATGCTGACGGCTTGCTGCGGCCACATCAGGAGCCCAGGTACCAGCAGCATCAGCCCGGACATCGAGCAGCTGCCGGCGGCCAGCACGCGTACCGGCAGATGGCCGAGGTGGGTCTTCGAATAGTTGCCGGCGATGCCATAGCAGAAGGTGGCCCCAAGAATCGCCAGGATGTACCAGCCATCGCCGCCCAGCTGGAAGTCCAGCCGATCGGCGGACAGCACGTAGACACCGACGAAGGCCAGCGCCAGACCCAGGTACTGACGTCGGCGAATCGGCGTGGCGAACCAGACGGCGCCGATAAGCGCGGTGAAGATCGGAGTGGTGGCGTTGATCAGCGAGGTGAAGCCTGCCTCGAGCTGGGTGGTCGCCAGGGCCAGCAGCGAAAACGGCACCACGTGGTTGATAAAGCCGAGTAGCGCCAGGCGTCCGATATTGTCGCGCACCTGGCGCAGGTAGTGCAGTGATGCCAGCAGGGGCAGCAGCAACAGGGCGCCGACCCCCATGCGGATCATCACCACCGGGACGGCGCCGAACTCCGGCGAGGCCACCCGCATGAAGATGAAGGACAGTCCCCACAGGCTCGACAGCAGGACCAGCTTGAGGGTGTCTGAGGCCGTCATCGAGATTCCTTGTCGTGGGACGGTGGAGGTGGTGGTAGCACTTTTGCTAGCCCGCTAAGAGTATGCGAGATGCGCGAAACAGGAAAGCCGTTGAGGGTGAGGGTGCTGTGAGCCACCGATGACTCTTGTATGCTGAAGTAGACGGTACCGCAACACTGACTGGGCCAGGGAAGTCCTCGGGAGGGCGCTATGAAGACCATCGGGCTGTTGGGCGGCATGAGTTGGGAGTCCACGGTGAGCTACTACCAGGTCATCAATCGGGATGTGAACCGCGCACTTGGTGGACATCATTCGGCCAGGATTGCCTTGATCAGTCTGGACTTCGCCGAGGTCGAGGCCTTTCAGCATCAGGGCCGCTGGGAGGATGCCGCCGGGCTGCTCGCCGACGCCGCCTGGCGCGTTCAGGAGGCGAGCGCGGACCTTATCGTGCTGTGTACCAATACCATGCACAAGGTGGCCCGAGACATCGAAAAGGCGGTGGATATCCCCCTGTTGCACATTGCCGACGCCACCGCCGATGCCCTGATCGCCGACGGGGTCAAGCGGGTGGGGCTGCTCGGCACCTGTTTTACCATGGAGCAGGGCTTCTACAAGGACCGGCTCGAGGCCTACGGTATCGAGGTACAGGTACCCGAGAAGGCTCAGCGCGATCAGGTTCACCGGATCATCTACGATGAACTTTGCCATGGTGAAATCGAGCAGGCGTCACGCCAAGTGATGCTGTCGATCATGGAAGAGCTCAAGGCCGGTGGTGCGGAAGCGGTGATACTGGGCTGCACCGAGATCGCCTTGCTGGTCGCTCAGGCCGACACCGAGATTCCGCTGTATGATACGACGGCCATTCACGCCCGCAGGGCCGTCGAACTGGCGTTAGGCTGACGCTGGCCCGGTACTGGCACCGTGCAGTGCCCGTGCCACCAACTTGAGACGATGCCCCTCTGGCAAGGATGCCCATGAAGCTTTCCACTCTCGCCTGTTACCCCGTCAAGTCGCTGCGCGGCATCGCGCTGTCCCGGGCTGAACTCACCGAGCGCGGGCTCGCCTTCGATCGGCGCTGGATGCTGGTCGACGACGACGGGCGTTTCGTCACCCAGCGTGAGATCCTCGCCCTGGCGACCATCGGTGTCGAACTGTCGTCCGACACGCTGCGCCTGGTCCACGACAGGATGGCGCCGCTCGTGCTGTCACTGGACGAACCCCAGGCGGCCATGCGCCAGGTGCGGGTCTGGCAGAGCGAATGCCAGGCGTTGGACGAAGGCGACGGTGCGGCGAATTGGCTGGCAGAAGCGCTGGCAAAGTCCTTGCCAAAGCCCTTGCCAAAGTCCTTGCCAGAACCCCAGCGCGAAGCGGGGCGGTTGCGGCTGGTGCGCCTGCCCCACGAGCAGCGCCGTTGGGTAGAGACCGAGTTTCTGCCGGCGGCGGAGCGCGGTGTGGTGCATACCGCCTTTGCCGATGGCTACCCCCTGCTGATCGCCTCCGAGGCCTCGCTGGCAGCGCTCAACCAGCGGCTGGAAGCCAAGGGGGAGGCGCCGGTGCCGATGGAGCGCTTCCGCCCCAACCTGGTGGTGTCGGGCGGTGATCCCTTCGCCGAACGGGATTGGGCCTCGTTGGCCGGGCCCGGCTATCGCCTCGGCCTGCGCAAGCCATGCAAGCGCTGCAAGATCATCACCCTGGATCAGCGCAGCGGTGAGGCGCCCTCGGCCAAGGAGCCGTTGAAGACCCTGGTGGAAATGGATACCCAGCCCGGTTGGAAGGGCGCCTTCTTTGGCCAGAATGCCGTCGTCGAGCAGGGCGTGGGGGCCATCCTGCGTGTGGGTGACGTGCTCGATAGCCTGAGCTGACGGTTGATCACCGGCGTCGCCGGCCAACGACTCGACGCCGCTGTCCGCCTTCTCGATACCCCAGCTCCCCCTTCCTCCGTCACTTCCGATAGAGCCGCCGGTGCAGCTCGCGAATCTCGTCGGCAAACTCCTCAACCGGCCCCTCCACCTCGGCACTCGGCACGATGGTCTGGATCGGCAGCGGGGCGATCGGGGCAGGTGCCACCTGCCACTCGCCGAGCCAGCCGCCGAGCTGTTCTGAGGAGCTGGCGTAGACGATGCGTCCGAGTCCGACCCAGCCATGCGCCGCGGCGCACATGGGGCAGTGTTCGCCGGAGGTATAGACGGTCGAGTGCGCGCGCTCTTCGACGCTGAGGTGCTCGGCCGCCCAGCGGGCGATGGCGAATTCGGGGTGGCGGGTCGCGTCACCGCCGGCGACGCGGTTGCGATCCTCGAAGCGAACCTGCCCTTGCGGGTCCACCAGCAGCGAGCCGAACGGCTCGTCACCAGCCTCGAGGGCCTCCCTGGCCAGGTCAACGCAGCGGCGCAGGTGCTGACGATCGGTCGAATTCATTCAGTATTCCTCATAAAGATGATCCGCGGGCGGCCTCCTGCCTGGGGAAGGATGCCTCCGGGGAGGGATATCTGTGGCCTTGGCTTGACTCTAGCATGGACCAAAGTTGTCCGATGACGGACAGCCAGATGCGTGATTCTTCACTGAAATATGCTTCTGGCGTCGGCATTTTCCTACGCAGCGCCCGGCGGATCGACTATTGATGCCGAAGGGTAACCCTAGGACGCTGTAGGTTGTCGGCAAGCTGGCCTGCAAATGAGGTGCGTTGCATGAACACGAGGAATACCATGTTGGCCCAGCAGATGGTGGCGCTGGCCGAGCAAGATAGAGCGTTGCTGGATGAACTCGCGGCCTCGGGGGAGATCCCCTCCGCCGACTATCATCCGCGAGTGCGTGCGCTGCATCAGGCCAATGCCGAGCGTCTGTCTGCGGTCATCGATCGTCACGGCTGGCCGGGCAAGGACACCGTCGGGGAAGACGGCAGCGAAGCAGCCTGGTACATCGCGATGCACGCGGTTTTCGACGTGGATTTCATGCAACGTTGCTGTTCTGCACTGATTCAGGCGGTTGCCGCCGGCCAGGCGCCCGGGTGGCAGCTGGCCTTTCTCGAAGATCGCATAAGGGTCCTGACCGGTCGGCCCCAGCGCTATGGCACCCAATTCGAGATCGGCGACGACGGCTGGCCCGTACCCAGCGTCATCGAACGGCCGGATGACGTCGATCGGCGTCGTCAGGCGCTTGGGCTGGAGCCGCTGTCCAGTCGTCTGGCACGGCTGAGGGGACCGGGGTTAGCGGGTCCGGATGACTGGCTACGGCGTTCGGCCTGAACCGCTTTGCTTCACTTCCTGCTGCATGTCGAACTGAGCCGGCTGCCAGTTGGTGGCCTCTCACTCTGCCCTTATCACCAGACTCATGACGGCGCGCCGGCATCTCGGCCGACGTCGCTATCCTGCCCGGGCAGTGCTGCCACCAATCCCAGCGCCACGGCCAGCCTGACCAGATGCGCCAGGCTATCGGCGCCGAGTGTCTTCATGATGCGCTGACGGTAGACCTCCACGGTCTTGGCGCTCAGCGTCAGCTTCTCGGCGATCTCGCGACTGGTAAGCCCGCGGGCCACCTCGACCAGGATGGCCTGTTCGTTGGCCCTCAGCCCTTCATATCGCTGCCGCAGCTCTTCGAGATCGGCCTGGGCCCGCTGCCGGTGCTGGTGGTGGGCCAGCGCCTGCTGGATGACATCGATCAATTGCTGCTGATTGAAGGGCTTTTCGATGAAGTCGAAGGCTCCCGCCTTCAACGCGGCGACCGCCATGGGCACGTCACCGTGACCGGTCATCATGATCAGGGGAGGACAACGGTCTCGCTCGGCCAGCCGCTGCTGGACCTGCAGACCGCTGAGGCCGGGCATGCGCACGTCCAGCAACAGCACCTCATGGTGCCGCGACGAGGCGAGAAAGGCGTCGCCGCTGGCGTAGCCCTGACTGCCAAGTCCCACCGACTGCAATAGCCAGGCGAGCGACTCGCGCAGGTCATCGTCGTCGTCGATGATGGCGATGGTTGGCTGGTCAGCAGTGTCGACGGGCATGATGGTCACTTCGCTGGTTGGGCGAGTCTCGCGGGCAGGCCCCTATGCTAGCCGATCCCCCGGCCAAAGGGGACCGTGCCAGGCGATGCCTGGTCGCCGGGTTTTCGTACGAAGCCTGGTGCCTGATCTCCGCCTGGCTGGCGCTTGGCGCCTCAAGGCAGGGGGCGCGCCGAGGTATCAGCTGTTCAAGCGCTCAGGCGGAGGGCAGGGTAATGCGAAAGCGCGCACCCTGTGGCGCGTCAGGATCTTCTGGCCGCCTCGCACCGGGACCGGGGGCAAGAGCGTCTGCGCTCGGTGGGTCGCCGTCATCGATCAGCACCAGGTTGCCGCCCATGGCCTCGATCAACGACAGGCTGATCGATAGCCCCATGCCGAGACCGTCCTTGCGGCCGCTGACGAAGGGCGTAAACAGGCCCTGGCGTTGCTCTGGTGCCACGCCGGGGCCGTCGTCGACGATGTCCACGCAGCATTCACGGGAGCCAAGAGGGTAGGCTTCCAGGCGAATGCACGGAGGCCTGGGCGGAGTGGCGATGTCGCGACAGGCGTCGAGAGCGTTGCGGATCAGGTTGACCAGTACCTGTTCCAGGCCGATGGCGTCGGCCATGACGAGGTCGAGGCCAGGGGCCAGGCGTGACGCCAGATGCACGCCTTCGTGCCGACACTGGGGCTCGCACAGGTCGCAGGCCTGGCCAATGATCTCGGCGAGATCCTGGGGCGCGAGGTGAAGACTGCCGCGGCGAACGAAGCGACGGATATGCTTGAAGCGTTCGGATAGGCGCTGAATCTGATCGTTGATGCGGTTGAGGGGCAGCGCCAGTTGGTGGGCGGGTTGGTCGGGGTCGCGTTCGAGCTGCATCAGCGCGCCGCTGGCGTAGTTGCCCATGGCCGCCAGCGGCTGATTGCATTCGTGGGCGATATTGGTGGCCAGTTCACCCAGGCTCGCCAGGCGATTGGCGTGGGTGATCTGCTCCTGATGGCGGCGTGCCTGGGCCTCCGCCTCCAGGCGCAGACTGAGATCTCGATTGAGGATCGACAGTCGCGTCTGCCCTCCCTGTTCACGGTGCAGCTGGACCACGCTGAGCACCGGGATCTCGCCTGAGGGTGAGGCCAGGGCCAGCTCGCCACTCCAGCGCCCCTCCAGGGTGACGGCAGGCAGCACCTGTTCACGCCATCTTTGTGCCGACGTGGGCACCAACAGTTCGGCAATGGTCGTGCTTGCGCCTTCTTCGTCGAGCCTGAACAGGCTACGTGCGGCCTGATTGCAGTAGACCACGTGTTCGTCCTGGTCGCAGAACAGCACAAAATCGGTGGTCGATTCCACCACCCTTGCCAGACGCTCGCGGCGTGCCTCGGACTCGACCCGCCGACTGACGTCGCGGGAGACGCACAGCACGTCGGTGAGTTCGCCGGTAGCGGGGTCGCGACGGGTACGGCTGGTGGTCTCGAACCAGATGTAGTGGCCGCTGCGGGTGCGAAAACGGTAGGTCTGCTCGTAGAAGCCCTCGTGGTAGTAGATACGAGGGGACTTGGACAGCAGCGCCGCCAGATCGTCCGGGTGGAAGAGGTCGTAGGCCGATACACCGATCAAGTCGTCAGGATCATAGCCCAGCAGGGTCCTGGCGGCCTGGGAGGCGTAAAGGAAGACGCCGTTGTGGTCGTGGCGCGAGATCAGATCCGTGGTGCTCTCGGCCAGCCACTGATAGTGGCGCTTCTCCTGTTCGAGCTGCTGTACCCGTTCGCTGAGCGCCTCTACCTGCTGGCGCAAGCGTTCCTCTTCGGTTCGCGGTTCGGCGCTGGAGGCTTTAGCGTCGTTGCTGTCGTGGCGCATGGTCATCAGGCCCTAGCGAGCCGGGTCTACCACGCCACCCAGCGAGGCATTGCGTCTGAACCAGCCGGCGATGCTGGCGCGGGGCTGGCGGGTCGGCAGTACTTCATGCGGCACCTGCTCGGACAAGAAGCACACCAGGGTGCCGGCCCTGGGGGCGACCCTGGTGAGCTCCCTCTGCGGGTCCTGTTCAGCGTAGATGACCATCTCGCCACCGCCATCTTCCGGCCAGTCGGGATTGAGATAGCCTACCGTGGAGACCACGCGGTTGGCGCGGCCTCGGAAACTGTCGAGATGTCGACGGTAGAAGGCTCCGGCAGGATAGCGGGCCAGATGCGCCTCGTACTCGAACAGGCCGAGAAACAGGCTCTCGTTGAGTCTCTGCTGAAGTTCGCCCATGGCGTCGAGATAGCGGCGCTGGGCCAGGGTTTCCCGATCGAGCCAGTGGATGGCGTCGCCACGAATGTCTTCGCGGGTATCGAAGTCGGATCCGCGGCCGATGCCGGCCCGGGCCAGGGCCTGCTGGTGCGCTCGGCCCTCGACCTCGGCGTGCAACGCCTGGCACAGCTCGGCGTCGATCATCGCTTCACCAACATAGAAGCCGCGTTCCACCAGGGCGTCCACCAGCTCCTCCATCCGTTGCGGCGGCAGGGGGCAGGGATCGGGGTAGCTCATGAAATCGGTGCTCGTCTTGTCATCGCGGGGCCGTGCCTGGTCATCTTGGCGCTCTTCTCGGAGGCAGATGGCGTAGTCTACCCTCCGGGCGGCGAGAAAGGCTCATGTCCAGGTCGCATCCCTTGGCCAGCAGCTCCACCAGCATCATGGCGGACAGCCCCCAGATCACGTAGTCGTCGCCCTGATCGGCGGGGATCAGGTAGCTCGGCACATAGATGTCGTTGCCGTCCACAGGGATCACGTCGGTGTGGGTACGCTGGTCATCGATAAAGTGCGACAGCGGCACCTCGAAGATCGCGTCCAGCTCACCCTGGTCCGGGACCAGCGGCAGATCCGGCGGAATCAGCCCGACGAAAGGGGTGACCTTGAGACCATGCAGCGACAGCACATCCGAGAGCTGGCCGAGCACCTCTACCTGGCCGGGGGGCAGGCCTATCTCTTCTTCGGACTCGCGCAGGGCGGTGGCCAGCAGGTCGGCGTCATGAGGCTCCCGCTTGCCGCCCGGAAAGGCGACCTGGCCGCTGTGGGTCGACAGGTGGCTTGCGCGGCGGGTGAACAGCAGACCGGGCTCGGGCCGATCGACCAACGGGATGAGTACCGCTGCCTCGGGTAGCTTCAGCGTCAGGCGGCGGGGGGAATGCGCTTGCAGGCGTTTGCGAAGTTTCTCTAACATGGGGGATCCGCAGGGTTTCACTCCTTGTACCCAGCCCCGTGCAGTGGCGTCAAGCCCGTCCTCCATTCCCGAGCCGGGAGCGACATGAACGATTGCAGCCCATGAATTTTTGCAGCCATTGCGGGCAGACCGTCCGTTTCGTCATCCCCGAGGGGGACGACCGTCCGCGTTACCTGTGTGACGACTGCGGCACCATCCACTACCAGAACCCGCGCATCGTGGCCGGCACGCTGCCGGTTTGCGGGTCACGGGTGCTGCTGTGTCGTCGCGCCATCGCGCCGCGTGAAGGCTACTGGACGCTGCCGGCGGGATTCATGGAAAACGGCGAGACCACCCCGGACGCAGCACGGCGCGAGACCCGCGAGGAGGCCTGCGCCGAGGTAGCGCTGTCGGGGCTCTACACCATGATCGATCTGCCCCATATCAATCAGGTGTTCATGATCTTTCTCGCCGAGCTCGATGGAGGTTACGCCGCCGGTCCCGAGAGTCTCGAAGTCGCGCTGTTCGAGGAGCACGAGGTGCCCTGGGACGAACTGGCCTTTCCCACCATCGAGCGTACCCTGCGTCACTTCTTCGAGGACCGCGCAAGCGCGACCTTCCCGCTGCACATCAGCGATATCACACCGGATCAGCGCAGGCGCTTCTTCGGCAGCGCCTGACAGCACACGTCCAAGGCTTGCCGGGGGCGGGGCCAGGGTTGCCCCCGGTGGCCCACCGCAGATTCGAAAGGCCACCGGCCGGCTCGTTCGCTTTCGTTCGCGTCACAGATCTGCCAGCCGCCAGACGTCGTAGGCCACTTCCTCGTAGGGGTGGGCCAGCTTGAGCGCGGAGATGGCGGCGCCGATCAGCTCGTCCTCGCACACCAGCTCCACCTTGTATTCCTCTACCCGCTCAAGCTCACCCACCTGCCCGATGTGCGGGTCGGCGCCGTCCAGTGGGCGAAACTGGCCCTGACCGGCGGTCTGGAAGCAGCAGGCCTCGTACTCACCGATGCGTCCGGCACCGGTGGCAAACACGGCTTCCTTGACCGCCTCGGCGTCGTCTTTAGGCACGAAGAAGGCAAGCTTGTACATGGGGTCTCCTTGCGTAAGCTGGGGGATGGTCGAGCCGGGTGTACCACCCGAGGGTGGCGACGCGCAACCTGCGCCCGGTGAATCTGCCAGCAGCCAGCAGCCAGCAGCCAGCAGGAGCCAGCATGAAACTGAATGACGCCCTCGAGACGCTGGGGCTAGCCGCCACGGCACCGCCACGTGCCCTGTCGGGCGGTGATATGGCCGAGGTGTGGCGGATCGAGACAGCGCAGGGCGCGGTGGTGGCCAAGCGCGACGATCCTGAACGCCTGGCAGGAGAGGCCGAGGGCCTTGCTGCACTCGGCGATGCCGGTAGCTCGCTGGTGATACCCGCAGTGATGGGCCAGGTCGGCTCCTGGCTGGTGATGGAAGCACTGGAGCCGGGGCCCGCCGACTGGACGGCGCTGGGTCGAGGGCTGGCGGAGCTGCACGCGCCTTGCGAGGCCGCCCACGGCTGGGCGCACGACAACGCCTGCGGGGCAACGCCCCAGCCCAATGCGCCGCTTCACGACGGACGCGCCTTCCAGCGTGAGCGCCGATTGATGCCCCTGGGCGAGGCCTGCCACGGCCGCGGCTTGCTGTCGCGCAGCGAACTTGCCCGCCTCAGGCAGGTGGCCGACCAGCTCGAGGCGTGGCTGCCTGACCAGGCGCCGAGTCTGGTGCACGGGGACCTGTGGTCCGGCAACGTCATCCACAGTTCGCGCGGCCCGGCATTGATCGACCCGGCGGTCTATCGCCACTACCCGGAGGTGGATCTGGCCATGCTGACGCTGTTCGGCGCGCCGGGTGAGGCATTTTTCGAGGCCTACTGGCAGGCGCAGGGGCGGGAGCGCGCCCCCGCCGACTGGCCCCGGCGCGAAGCCGCCTTCCAGCTCTATCCGTTGCTCAATCACCTGCTGCTGTTCGGCCGTGGCTATCACGCGGCAGTGCTGCGAACGATCACGCGGCTGGAGCAGGACTCCAACGACTAGACAGAGCGGGCTTCAGGAGGCGCCGAGCCCCAGCAGGCGTCGCCACCAGGGACGCGCAACCGCCCTGGACGGCTCGTGAGGCTGCTCGGCGAGGCTTTTCTCGAGAAAGGCCTTGATCGGTGCAACCTGGCTCGGGCGATCGAGCATCGGGGCGTGGCCGCAGCCCGGGACCGCCAGCGTCTCGAGCTGTGGCTGGGCCTCGCCCATGCGGGTGACGATATCCTCGGACAGCAAAGGTGAGTCTTCGCCACGCACGACCATCAAGGGGCAGCGGATGGCCTTCCAGTCGGCCCAGGTGTCCCTGGGCGTGTCGTGGACGAATTGCTCGCCGATGCGCGGGTCGTAGTGGTAGGTCCAGCTACCGTCCGGCAGGCGGCGGGCGCTCTCCAGGGTGAGCTGGCGCCAGGCGTCCTCGTCATCGATGCCGAAGCCGGCGTAGTGGCGGCGAAGCTCCGCCTCCAGTTGGCTCAAGCGGGAAAAACGGTGGGGGACGGTGAAGTAGGTGGCCAGTTCGGCCAGGCCTTGTGGCACCAGTTCCGGACCGACATCGTTGAGCACCAGTCGTTCGATGCGGCCTGCACTGGATGGATCGGCGGCCAGCAGCATGCCGAGCAGCCCTCCCATGGAGGTACCCACCCAGGCTGCCCGGTCGAGTTCGAAGTGGTCCATGACCGCCAACGCGACTGTCATGTAGTGGGAGTACAAGTAGTCATTGGCAGGATACAGCGACCAGCTCGACAGTCCTCGCCCCGGTGTGTCGGGTGCCAGGACTCGCCATTCGGGGCCAAGTTCCCGGGCCAGGGCAGCGAAGTCACCGCCGTGGCGTGCCAGTCCGTGCCAGGCGATGACGGTTCTGGGGGCCTCGGGATGAAACACGCGTACCGCGATCTCGAGCTCTCGGAAGGTGACCAGTCTCAGAGTGTCCATGGTGGCTCCTGGTGATGGTCCTGCAGGGGAGGGCGATCTTGGCTATGTTGCAGCGCAGCATTGTGGTTTAGCCAGCAATATAGTGCGGAATTGCGAATTTTTCACCATCCTTGCATGAAGGGCGGTAGAATACGACGCCAAACATGCGACAATGTATGTATATCGAATACCCCTAGATTCGAACGCCACCCGGTGCTTTCCAGGAAGTCGAGGCGCCCAGGAAATGGCAAGGACAGTGTGTCAGGGAGGTCGTGCTCGCGTCGCGCGGCGTCCCTGGCGTGATGTCTCTGTGGCCTGGTCAAAGGGACTTGTGGACAACGCCGAGCAACAGATCCGAGGATGCTATCAATGACGCCTTCCCGACCAGTCCCCGTCACTCTGACCTCGCGGGTTCCTTCTCGCCGCCGCCTTCTGTGTGCCGCTGTCGCCGCCCTGATGATAGGCCAGGTCCAGGCCGCCGATCTGTTGACCATTACCCGCGACGCGCTGGACAACAACTCCGAGTTGGCCTCCGAGCGGTCCACCACCAGTAGTGCGGAAGAAGGCATCAACGTCGAACAGGCGGATCTCAATCCTCAGGTGACCGCCTCCGGCGAGGCGGCCTACAACCATATCTTCGAGACCCAGTCGCAGTCAGGCTTCAGCGGCACCGGCAGCGATGACGACTACCTCAGCTACGGTCTCAACCTGCAGGCGACCCAGAAGCTCTACGACGCCCTGAACAGCCGCGAAGTGAACGTGGCCGAGGCCCAGCTGGAGCAGCAGACCTACACCCTGGCAGCCACTGAACAGCAGGTGTTGATCGACACCTCGTCGGCCTACTTCGATATTCTGCGTGCCTACGAGATCCTCGAAGCACGTAGGGCCCAGGAGCGCGCCATCGGGCGTCAGCTCGAGCAGGCCCAGGAGCAGTTCGACGTCGGTTTGATCGCGATCACCGAGGTCGAGGAAGCGCGGGCGACCTTCGACCAGTCACGGGCCGACAGGATCGTCGCCGAGAGTGACCTCCAGGTGGCCTTCGAGGCGCTGGAGCGCTTGACCGGCAAGCGCTACGACAGCATCGAGATGCTCCAGGACGATCTGCCTATTGCGCTGCCCGAGCCGTCCAGTCGTGATGCCTGGATCGAGCTTGCCATCGAGCGCAATCCGGAACTGCTGGCGCAGCAGGCTGGCGTCGATGTGGCGCGTGAGCGGATCGATGTGGCCAGGGCCGCCGATCTGCCGGTGGTGGAGGCCTTTGCCAACTACGCCTACAGCGACGACGAGCGTGACAACTTCGAGGACTACAACTCCAACAGCCAGGTGGGCGTGAGCGCCAGCATGCCGCTGTACACCGGCGGTCGGACCAGCGCCTCGGTGCGCCAGACCACCTACGACCTGGAGTCCAGCCAGTACGACTTCGAGTCCCAGCGCCGCGAGACGGTGCTGCAGGTGCGCTCGCTGTACACCCAGGTCAGCAATGACGTCTCCACGGTGGCGGCGCGCAAGCAGTCCATCGTCTCCAACCAGAGTGCCCTCGATGCCACCCGCGCGGGCTACGAGGTGGGTACCCGCAACATCGTCGACGTGCTCAACGCCGAGCAGAACCTGTATAACGCCATCGCTGACTACGCCGATGCCCGTTTCAACTACGTGATCAACCTGCTCAGTCTGCACCGTCAGGCGGGGGTGCTCGACGCCCAGGATATCGCCGAGCTCAACGCCTTCCTGGTCGAGGAAGGGCAGGTGAACTTCACTCTGCCGGAGCAGGGCGAGGCCGACGAATACGACGCGGTTCTCGATATCGGCGCACCGCCGAGTCAGGACGGCTGACGCACGACTTGGCGTCCAGGCTGACCGCCTCCTCCCCCGAGGCGGTCAGCGCCCGGCATCTGACGATCCAATTACCCCGAAGGAATCAAGGGATGAAAACCACCATCTATCGCGGCCGCCTCTGGGCCGCACTGGCGGCGGCATTGCTGCTGGTCGGCTGTGGTCAGGAAGAAGACCCGTCCGCCGGTCAGGCCGGTGGTCAGCCACCCGCCAAGGCCATCGAGGTGGCCGAGCTGGCCTACCAGGACATTCCACTGGACAAGTCCTACCCCTCCAAGCTGATGAGCGAGCAGGAAGTCACCCTGGTCGCACGTGTCACCGGTGTGCTCGAGGAGCGCAAGTTCGAACCCGGCGATCAGGTCGAGCAGGGTGAGAGCCTCTACACCATCGAGCCGGACCTGTACGAGGCCACCGTGGCCCAGCGCGAGGCCGACCTGGCCAGCGCCCAGGCCGAGCTGTCGCGGGCCGAGCGTGACGCCAATCGTTTCCAGCAGCTGGCAGCCCAGAACTCGGTGAGCCGTCAGCAGGTCGACCAGGCCCTGGCCGACGCGCGCGTCGCGCGGGCCAGCGTGGCCCAGGCCGAGGCGGCGCTGAAGAGCGCCCAGCTCGATCTGGACTACGCCGAGGTCACGGCGCCGGTGTCTGGCGTGATCGGTCTCAGTGAGGTCAATGTCGGCAACCTGGTGTCACCCAATACCGAACTTGCCACCATTACTCCGCTGGACCCGCTGGAGGTCCGTTTCCAGATGCCTCAGAACGACGCCTTCGAGCTGCGTCGTCAGTTGAAGGACATGAGCATCGAGGACATCGCCGCCTCGCTCGAAGCGTTCTCTTCGCGTGGGGATGAGCCTGCCGTGCTCAGCGGTCACCTGGACTTCCTTGGCTCCCGTGTCGATCCCGAGACCAGCACCGTCCAGGCGGAGGCCACCTTTGCCAACCCGGACGGCGCGGTGCTGCCGGGTCAGTACGTGCGCGTGAAGATCGAGGGGCTGGCTCGCTTCGGCGTGCTGGCGGTGCCGGAGCTGGCGTTGACCCAGGGCCTGATGGGCCCGCAGGTCTACGTGCTCGATGACGACAACGTCGCCAGGGCGCGTCCGGTGCAGCTCGGCGAGCTGGCAGGCGCCTGGCAGATCATCCTCGACGGCGTCGAACCCGGCGAGCGTGTGGTGGTCGGTGATCCGGGCAGCCTGAAGCCGGGTACTCCGATCGATCCCCAGCCGTTTGACGGCGATGCCGAGGCGCTGATGCAAGAGGCCCAGTACGAGCAGCAGGGGCAGGGCGCCGGCCAGGCCGCGCCCGAGCAAGCTGAGCAGGAAGCGGCGGCGTCACCGGGCGAGCCTGCGGCCGATCAGAGCGGGCAGGGCACTGCCGAGAGCGATGGTCAGGGCGAGGACGCCGCGAGTGCCACCCAGGCCGCCCAGCAGGCGCCGATGAATGCGCCGCAGGGCGATCAGGAGGCCGAGGAGGCTCGAGGAGAGGGTAACGAATGAATTTCGCCAACTTCTTCATCAAGCGGCCGATCTTCGCCTCGGTCCTGGCGATCATCCTGACCATCATCGGGGCGATGAGCATGCGGGTACTGCCGATCGAGCAGTATCCCAGCGTGGTGCCGCCCACGGTGTCGGTCAGCGCCACCTTCCCGGGTGCCGATGCCGAGACCGTGGCGCAGACGGTGGCCGCGCCACTGGCGGAGGCGATCAACGGCGTCGAGAACATGCTCTATATGAACTCGACCAGCTCCGACAACGGCTCCATGAGCCTGAGCGTGGCCTTCGACATCGGGACCGACGGTGATATCAACACCATCAACGTCAACAACCGGGTCCAGGGCGCGCTGTCCCAGTTGCCCGAGGCGGTGCAGGAGCAGGGCGTCCAGGTCGAGCTGCGTTCCAGCTCGATCCTGATGCTGGTGTCGTTGATCTCGCCCCAGGACGACTACGACAACATCTACATGCAGAACTACGCCACCCTGAACATTCTCGACGAGCTGCGCCAGATTCCCGGCGTCGGTGAGGCCGAGGTGCTGGGCGGTGGCGAGTTCGCCATGCGCATCTGGATGGACCCCAACAAGCTGGCCGAGTACGACCTGACCCCCACCGAGGTGGCGGCGGCGATTCGTGCCCAGAACACCGAGGTACCGGCGGGTAGCCTGGCGTCCACGCCGATCGACAGCCCGCGAGCATTCACCTACACCATCACCGCCGGCGGACGTCTGTCCAGCGCCGACGACTTCCGCGACATCCTGCTGCGCACCAACGAGGACGGCTCTGCGCTGCGCCTGGATGATGTGGCGCGGATCGAGCTGGGCGCCTCCTTCTACGGCGTCGAGGCACGCCTCAACGGCGCCATCATGACGCCGATCATGATCCAGCAGCAGCCGGGCGCCAATGCCCTGCAGACGGCAGACATGGTCAAGGAAAAGATGAACGAGCTGGAGGTGCGCTTCCCGCCGGGCCTCGAGTACGTGGTGCCCTACGACACCACCCTGTTCATCGACGCCTCGGTGGAAACCGTCTTCCACACCTTTATCGAAGCCTTCCTGATCGTCGGCGTCATCCTGTTCATCTTCCTGCAGAACTGGCGCTTTACCGTGATCGCCATGTCGGTGGTGCCGGTATCGGTACTGGCCACCTTCGCAGGCTTCTACGTGTTCGGCTTCTCGATCAACCTTTTGACGCTGTTCGCTCTGGTGCTGTCCATCGGCATCGTGGTGGATGACGCCATCCTGGTGGTGGAGAACGTCGAAAGGGTGCTGTCGGAGGACGAGGAGATCACGGTTCGCCAGGCCACCATCCAGGCCATGAAGGAGGTCGGTGGGCCGGTCATCGCCACCTCGCTGATCATGGCGGCGGTGTTCGTGCCGGTGGCCTTCCTCGGCGGTTTTACCGGGCAGATCTATCAGCAGTTCGCCCTGACCATCGCCATCTCGGTGGCGTTCTCGGCGCTGATGGCGCTGACCTTCACCCCGGCGCTGTCGGCGATCTTCATCAAGCACGACCTGCACAAGAAGGAATCCTCCTTCATGCGGGCGGTGCGCACCCCGCTGCGCCTGTTCGACCGCTTCTTCGACGGCGTCACCAGGGTGTTCATGGTGGCGGTCAAGGCGCTGGTCAAGGCCTGGGTGCTGACCCTGCTGCTGGTGGGGCTGGTCGGGGCCGGTTCCTTCTGGCTCTACGAGAACACGCCCTCGACGCTGGTGCCGGAAACCGACCAGGGCATCGCCCTGGCGGCGGTCAGCCTGCCGGACTCGGCATCGCTCAGCCGCACCAAGGCCTACATGGCCGAGGTCAGCAAGCGCATCGAGGAAGTGCCCGGTGTGCGCTATTCCTCGGCCATCGCCGGCTACGACATGCTGACCAGCTCGGTCAACACCGCGCGCGGCATCATCTTCATCAACATGGACAACTGGGACGAGCGCGAGACCACGGTGGATGACCTGATTGGCCGGATTTTCCAGATCGGTGCCGAGGTCGATGGCGGCAACGTCATGGCCTTCAATATGCCGCCGATCATCGGCCTGTCCACCACCGGCGGCTTCACCGGCTACCTGCAGTCGTTCTCCGGTGCCACCCCAGAGGAGATCTACCAGGCCTCGCTCAAGGTGATGCAGGCGGCCAACCAGGACCCGGCGCTCAACCAGGTGTTCTCGACCTTCAGCGTCAACGTGCCGTCCTTCCGCGCCGAGATCGACCAGCAAAAGGCGCTGAGCTACGGCGTATCGCTGACCGACCTCAATGCCACCCTGTCGAACACCTTCGGCAACGGCTTCGTCAACTTCTTCAGCTACCAGAACCGCAACTTCCAGGTCTACCTGCAGAACGAGGCGGAGTACCGCGACACCCCGGACGATATCAACAATGTCTATGTGCGCGGCGGCAACGGTGAGCGCATCCCCTTGTCCGAGTTCGTGACCCTCGAGCGCACGGCCGCACCTGCAGTGGTGACGCGTTTCGGGGTCTACTCGGCGGCCCAGTTCCAGGGTGGCCCGGCGGAAGGCTACTCGTCGACCCAGGCGCTCCAGGCCATGGAGCGGATCGTCCAGGATACGCTGGGTAGCGACTGGGGCATGGGCTGGACCGGTACCGCCTACCAGGAGAGCGAAGCGGGTAACGCCGGCACCATCGCCATCATCTTCGGCATGGTCATGGTGTTCCTGATCCTGGCGGCGCAGTACGAGAGCTGGTCATTGCCGCTGGCGGTACTGACCGCCACGCCGTTCGCCTTCCTCGGGGGTATCGCCGGTATCGCCATGCGTGGCCTGGATACCAGCGTCTATGTCCAGATCGGGGTATTGGTGGTCATCGGCCTTGCGGCCAAGAACGCCATCCTGATCGTCGAGTTCGCCGAGCTCCAGCGCAAGGAGATGGGCAAGAGCATCCGCGAGGCGGCGATCACCGCGGCGGAGCTGCGTTTCCGGCCCATCGTGATGACCTCCATGGCGTTTATCTTCGGTACGCTACCGCTGGCCATGGCCACCGGCGCCAGTGACACCAGCAGCCACCACATCGGTACCACGGTGGCCATGGGCATGGCCTCGGTGGCGATACTGGGTAGCTGTTTCGTGCCGTCGTTCTACGCCATGATCGCGTCGCTCTCCCTGCGCTTGTTCGGGGAGCGTGGTTCCGACGACGATGAGGACGAGAACGCCTCAGAAGCCAAGGGCATTGCCACCGATCATTGAACGGGGTGAGCGGGTCAGCATGACCGCCCCTCATCTGTAGAATGGTTGATGCAGGTCAAAGCGCCGCCTTTCCAGGCGGCGCTTTTTTTTATGCTGCAGAGGCGGTGAGTCGCTGGTGGCAGGGGGCTTTTTATCGCCTATTACAAGCTTGTGGCGGGCCTGGGGGAAGTGTGCAGTGCAGCATATTGTGCATTGCAACATGCTGTCGCCAAAGGAAAAATTGGGATGTGCGGGTCGAGGTTTGTGGCCTATGGCGCTATGCTGCGGGTAGCAAGTACGCAAGTGGCAACGCCACGGGAGGTGGTATGGACATAACGCTGATCAGGGACATTGCCCTGAGTTTTCCGCTGATTCTGTTCACGGTGCTGCTTCCACTCGTCGCGCTCTACTGGATCCTGGTGGCATTGAAGCTGGTGCCGCTGCAGCTGTTCGAACGTGACAGCCTGCGTGACGATCATATGGCCAGCACGATGGTATCGCTGGGGTTTGCCGGGGTGCCGGTGACGGTGGCCTTGACCGCGCTGATCCTGTTCGCTGCTGTCTTCACGCTGGTGGCGGAACTGCTGATTCTGCAGTGGGTCAACTTGGCGATCGTGATCGTGCCGCTGGGCATCGTGGTGCTGTGGGGAGCCTTTGCGCTGTCGTCCCCGCTGGCATCCCGCTTCTGTCGGGTACTGTTGAAGCGCTATCGCGATCGGCCCTCGTTCAACCGCCGTTGCCTGCTGGGCGAGCGTGTTCAGGTGGTCGGCTTCATCGATGGCCAGGGGTGCTGCCGTGCGGTGCTCTGCTCGGACGGAACCCGGGAGATCTGCCTGAGGGGCAAGCCGGGGGCGATGCCGCGGGAAGGGGAAGTACGGGTGCTGGTCAAGTACCTGGAAGAGCACGACAGCTTCCGCTCGGTGGCCGAGCAGGAGTTTCTCGATGCGCGTACCCGGCTGGTAAGGCTCAAGCTGATCGAGCGCCATGAACCGGTACCACCCCATGAGGCGCCGACGCACGGGCACCACTACCACGGCCATCGTCACTCCCACGGCCATCAGCATTGAAGCGTGTCGAGCCCTTCTCGAGTCGATCGAGTAGCGGTTCGCGACGACGGGTCAGTCGCGACCGATCAGGCTGATCAGGTCATCGACCAGGGCAGGGCCTCGTTCACTGAGCGTGAAAGCCTGGGGCGCCCGCAGCCACTCCCAGAACAGCCCGCTCAGGGCATAGTGAAACAGGTCGGTGGCACGCTCCGGGCTAAGTCCGGGGCGTAGCTGCTGCTTGAGATCAGCCTGCTTGAACTGGCGCAGCAAGGCCTGGCAGGTTTCTCGGGCGATCTCGGCCTTGGCCTCCAGCGGGTCGAAATCGTCGGTACGCTCGCAGTGGTGCAGCAGGATACCGTGAACCCGGCGGTGGCGCGGAGTATCGGCCTGGCGCAGCCCGGCATGACAGCTCAAGCGAATGGCCTCAAGAGGGTGATGATCGACCGAGGAGTCGTCGAGCTCATTGAGCAGGTCCTCGAACGGCAGATGGACACGCTCCAGCATGGCCCTGAACAGATCGCCTTTGTTGCGAAAATGCCAGTAAAGGGCGCCCCGGGTAACGCCGGCCCGTCGCGAGATGACCTCGAGCGAGGCGCGCGAGACACCACGCTCGAGGAACACTTCCTCGGCGGCATCGAGCAATGCGGCTCGGGTGGCGGCGGCTTCTTGCTTGGTACGGCGGGCCATGGGGGCGGGGCGCTCCGGCGGTGGGTCAGTCCGCGTATTCTACCGGACTGGCCCCGCGAGATCAGCGGCATCGATACGCGCACTGAGGTAAATTGGACTCGTTTTGGCGACGTCACAAAGGTATAAGGACGACAGGTGCTGTCGTGTTTTCGACGGCGCGGCATGGCGACTAAGGAACTTTCATGGCAAGAGCCCCCTTCGAACTGGCCGGCATTACCGTCAAGCCGGGCACGCGTGCCCAGATCGACGTGCCGGTGGCCAAACTTTACACCCATGCACCGCTGGATATCCCGGTGGAGGTCGTTCACGGACGCCAGCCCGGCCCCACCTTGCTGGTGTGCAGCGCCATCCACGGCGACGAGATAAACGGCGTCGAGATCGTCAGGCGTCTGTTGCGTTCGCGCCAGATCAACCGTCTGCGCGGCACCCTGATCGCGGTGCCGATCGTCAATATCTTCGGCTTCGTTCAGCACTCTCGCTATCTGCCGGATCGGCGCGATCTCAATCGCTGCTTCCCCGGCAGTGAATCGGGCTCTCTCGGGGGGCGTATCGCGGCACTGTTTCGCGAGCAGATCGTCGATCACGCGACCCACATCATCGACCTTCACACCGGCGCCATCCACCGCACCAACCTGCCGCAGATCCGCGCCCAGCTGGGTGACGCCGGCGAGGAGACCCGGCGCATGGCCGACGCCTTCGGCGCCCCGGTGATTCTCAACGCCGAGCTTCGCGAAGGCAGCCTTCGCCACTACGCCCAGACGCGCGGTACGCCAGTGCTCACTTACGAGGCCGGCGAGGCGCTGCGCTTCGACGAGTGGGCGATCACCGCGGGTGTCCGAGGGGTGCTGCGGGTGATGCGCCGGCTCGACATGCTCACCGGCGAGCAACGCCGGCGCAAGCCGCCGGCGGCAGAGGTCGCCAATGGGTCGAGCTGGGCGCGTGCGCCCATCGACGGCATCCTGAGGCCCAAGGTGCGCCTGGGTGCCCGGGTCGCCAAGGGGCAGGTGCTGGGCAAGGTCGCCGATCCCTTCGGCGAGACCGAAGGCGAGATCCTGTCCATGGCCGACGGCATCGTCATCGGCATGAGCCGGCTGCCCCTGGCCAACGAAGGCGAGGCGCTGTTCCATATCGCCCGCTTCGACGCCATCGAAGAAGCCGAAAGCGCCATCGAGACCTTCCATTCGAGCCTGGAGCCGCCGCCCGATTCACTCTACTAGGCCTCAAGGCATGAAGCGGTTCACCCAGGAGCCAAGGTTGCACATGCAGGTGAGCACTCGCTTACCTTAAGGCATGAGGGTGGCGATAGGGGTAGCGGCAGAGGTAGCGGTAGCAGTAGCGGTAGGGCTAGCGAGACAGATGTCCGGAGGGCTTGATGAAGATCGAGTCCCCAACCCCGGACCCAATAAAGAACGGCCGAGCAGATCGCTCGGCCGTTGTCTTTTTTGCAGGCCGGTTTGCCCGTGCAGCGGAGTGTCGTGCAGCCGTTGTCAGGCGCTGACGGGCTCCGGCACCAGGCCCAGGGCATCGTCGAACACCGCCAGGCCCGCGCCGTCGCGATGAGCGTTCTCCGACAGATGTCGACGGAAGCGGCGCCCGCCGGGGCAGCCCTGGAACAGGCCAAGCAGATGGCGGGTGATATGGTTGAGCTTGGCGCCTTCTTCCAGGCGGCGCTGGATGTAAGGGCGTAGCGCCATAGCGGCGGCGTGGCGACTGTCAGTAGGCCCCGGCTCGCCGTAGATCGCCTGGTCCACCTGGGCCAGCAGCCAGGGATTCTGGTAGGCCTCGCGACCCACCATCACGCTGTCGACGTGATCAAGCTGCGTCTGGCACTCCTCGAGGCTCTTGATGCCGCCGTTGATGCCGATATGCAGATCGGGGCGACTGGCCTTCAAGCGATGTACCCGCGGATAATTCAGCGGCGGCACGTCGCGGTTTTCCTTGGGGGACAGCCCCTGCAGCCAGGCCTTGCGCGCGTGCACGATAAACACCTCGCAGCCGGCGTCGGCCACCTGGGTGATAAAGCGCTCGAGATCGGCGTCCTCGTCCTGATCGTCGATCCCGATACGGCACTTCACCGTCACCGGAATCGACACCGCCTCGCGCATCGTCGCCACCGCCAGCGCCACCTTGTCCGGATGCCCCATCAGGCAGGCCCCGATCAGGTTGTTCTGGACCCTGTCGCTGGGGCAACCCACGTTGAGATTGACCTCGTCATAGCCCCACTCCTCGGCGATCGCTGCGCACTCGGCGAGTTCCCCCGGATCGCTGCCACCTAACTGCAGCGCCAGCGGATGCTCCACCTCGTCGTAGCCGAGGAAGCGCTCGCGCGGACGCCCGTGAAGGATCGCACCAGTGGTCACCATCTCGGTGTACAAGAGCGTCCGGCGCGTCAGGGTGCGCGCGAAAACGCGGTAGTCGCGTGTCGTCCAGTCCATCATCGGCGCCACAGAGAAAGTTCTATCCAGCGTGGGGCGCGGGATGTCAGGCTTCATGCGGGTTGTGGGGGTTGCCTTCTCAATCATATCTGTACATATTTACAGTAGTTTTTGCCCGTTTTTCGCGACTGCTTGGTACTGATTTGGTACTCGTGGTCCTGGAGTCGCGTCGATTTGGTACCAAGGAGGGAGCGGTGGCGACGATTCGTAAGCGCCGAAAAAAGGACGGCAGTTTCTCATACATCGCCCAGATACGCATCGCACGCCAGGATCTGGATCACTCCGAGTCGCGCTCGTTCCCGCGCAAGGCCATGGCGGAGGAATGGGCGAAACGACGTGAACTGGAATTGGCGAGTCCGGCAGGTGTCGCCCAAGCCCGCTGGAAGGGAGTGACCCTGGACGACGCCATCGAGCGCTACCTACACGAGTTCGCCCAGGGCGCCGGTCGCTCCAAGCGCGCCACCATCGAGCAGTTACGCCGCTTTCCTATCTCCAGGGTAGCGATCACCGAACTCACCAGCGAGCAGGTGATCGCGCACGCGGTGATGCGCCGCGACAGCGGTATCAAGCCCTCGACGATCAATCAGGACGTGGTGTGGCTGGGGATCATCCTCAAGACCGCAGCCGCTGCCTGGAAGATGCCGGTGGAGCTCAACGAGTTCGAGTCAGCCAGGCTGCTGTTGCGCAGCAAGGGCGTGATCGGCAAGTCGAGTGCTCGGGATCGGCGGCCAACGGCCGGGGAGCTTGAGCGAATACGCGCTTACTTCCAGCGCTCGCAGCGGATTCGGCCGAGTGCCATCATTCCGATGGAAGAAATCATGGACTTTGCGGTGGCCACCTCTCGGCGCCAGGAAGAGATCACGCGGCTGCTGTGGTCGGATCTCGACGACGAGGCCATGACCTGCTGGGTGCGTGATGCCAAGCACCCACGCCAGAAGTGGGGCAACCACAAACGCTTCAAGCTGACCCACGAGGCCATGGCCATCATCAAGCGTCAGCCGCGTATCCAAGGGGAAGACCGGATCTTCCCCTACAACGGCAAGTCGATCGGCACCCGATGGCGGGCGGCGACAGCCGCCTGCGGCATCGAGGACCTGCGCTTTCACGACCTGCGTCACGAAGCGACGTCACGTTTGTTCGAGGCGGGATACGAGATCGTCGAGGTCCAGCAGTTCACGCTGCATGAAAGCTGGGATGTGTTGAAGCGCTATACACATCTGGATCCAGATAAGCTAGTGCTTAAGGGGTAGGCTTTTTGTTTCTTTTTTCTTTTAGCTTTTTGGCTTTCTCTTCTAAAGTCCAGCCCTCTGCTTTTGATATTTCTTGTTCAACTTTTGTTTTGATAGTCCAATAATCTCGTAGGTGGGCTTTGTTAGGCGAAACAATTATGTCTTCAATTATCCGATAAAGACCATCCAAAGCAATTCTTTTTCGCTCAAGCTCAACGGCATCGATACTGTTGAGTCTGTCTGTCGTATCGTGGTTGATGGCATTGCCTTTTTTATTCATTGCGAAGCGCCACTGGCCGTGAGCAATTTTGTTGCGCAAAAGACTTGGATTGATGATTCTTTCTTCAATTAGCTTTGCAATCTCTTTCTCAAGGTTTGGTTTGTGGTTCGAAGTTGAGTTAATCTTTGAAATTGAGATTTTAAGTGCCTTCTTCCAACCAGATCGGACGTTATTTTTCAGTGCATTTTTTATTTGTCCAATTTCGTCATCATTGAAACTGTTTGGTGTATAAATAAGTTTTGAAAACAAGGCTTCAGCATAAGCTGAAAACGTTAATGTCAGTAGCTTGGTGTGGACCTTTAAACTTGGCAAATCATTGTTGACTAGTGCAGTGTTTATAGAGCGACGCAGCTGCGCCCATGCGGAGCTGAGCTCTTTGACGTTGCCATTGTATGCCAAGAAGAGACTTTTATTGGTCATCCTTGAAGCCAATGCGGTGTGATTGATAAGTGTATGCGGGAATCCTCAAGCAGGCAAAAGACACTTGGTTAAATGCCCTTTGCCTGCTCGGAATCGAACCGAGATCTTCTGCTTAATAAATAAGCAGTTGCATTGCCATATTATGCTACAGGCCTTAAGAGAAGCTAACACTGTGTTTTTTGGAGGTCAAGATCCATGTGTTAAGCATTCACCCTTTGCCACATCTCGTGCGCTTCAGCCCGCCGTTTATCCAGGTATTGGGCAAGATCCACTGCACTGACCAGCCAGGGGGATTTCTGGGAGTCGCCGGCGCGATAGGTGGGGACCGGCAGGGCCTGGGCTCCCGCACGAATGCTGGCGGTGCGCGGGCTGATGCCGAAGTAGCGGGGCGCCACTTCATCGAGTGGCAGCTCGGAGCGTCCATCGAACTCCGCCAGCAGTCCAAAGTAGGTGTTCATGGTTGGCTCCTCCTTTTCCAGTGGTGATAGCGTTGCTGAATGGTCCGCAGCACCGCTGCGGACTTGGGGCGATGATCCAGCTCGGCGCGGCTGTTGACGCCGCAGGCGGCGCACAGCCAGTCGCGGGCGTCCTGTTCGTTGTGGGTGCCGTCGGGTAGCTGTTCGGCTGTCAGACCAAACTTGTGACGCCGGCGCCGGTCCAGGTAGAGCCGAAAGCCCCTGTCCTTGCAAAGCAGGGCGGCGGCCCTGGCCAGGGCGCCTCCTTTTCGCTCATTCATGGCTCGTCCTCATTCGCATGTTCATGACGCTCCGGATCGAACAAGTCCAAGGTCTCGCGGCTGAGTTTCCAGGCTTCCCAGGCCAGCAGCAGCGTCATCAGGATGGCCACCGCGGCAATAACGATGAGGATGGTGTCAGCGGACATGGCGGCGTTTCCTCTCGCTTAGTTCCTGGCACTGGATACAGGTGGTGGCCCAGGGCGCGGCCTGGCGGCGAGCGGTGGGAATCTCGTCGCCGCACTCCTCGCATTCAGTGTTGGTGGCGGTGGCTGTCGGTAGTCGGCACAGCGTGAGCGCGCCTTCCATGCGACGTTCCATCAGTTCGCTGGCGATATCGGCGTTGTCGGCCATGATCAGTCCTCCTCCTTGTGAGTCTCGGTGTCCCAGAAGCGCTGCATCAGGCGGTCACCGTCGTCCAGGTACTCGTGCAGCTCGCGGGGTGTGTAGGTGGCCCACTCGATTAGGGTCAGGGCCGCGCGCTGCAGGTCGCGATCGATGACCCGCAGGCGAGTGAGATCCAACGGCCAGGTCGGGCCGTTGTAGGCGGCGAGTAGAATGCGCCGGCAGTGCTGGCTCTGGCCGGTGTGTCCGGTGGCGACGTCGACGAGGCGGCTCAGCGCCGCCGGGCCGACCAGTTCAAGCTGCGCTCGGCGCTGTTCGGCGTCGGCCTCCTGGGCGAGGATTTTCTCCATGGCCTGGCGGCTTCGCTCGCGCAGGCGTTCGGTAACGCGGTGCATGGTCATGAGGCGCTCCTTGCGTGGTGCGGTTGTTGCGCTGCCCGGTGGGCGTGATGCGCAGGCAGATGTGCGATGGCGATGCCAAGCTTGTCGGCGATATGGTCGAGCCCGGCGTCGGTGAGTTCGGTGCGGCCGTAGTGGGTCCAGCCGCAGGCGGGGTGCCAGTAGGTGCCGGTGGTCACCAACATCAGGCGGGTGGCGCCGCGCCTCTTGTTTCGGTAAGGCCCGGTCGGCAGGTTGTCGGCGCCCAGCACGCCGGCCTCGCGCAGGCGGCGGGCCAGGGTGTTGCGGCCGAGGTTCAGCAGGCCGGCGGCCTGGTCGAGGGTGTAGGTACGCTGCATATGGGCCTCCTTCGTTGCCTGCTATGCCTGGAACACCCAGCACTTCACGCTCGCGCCGTTGAGGCGGATGCGGGAGCGCACGGTACGGTTGGCGTCGACGAACTTGCGGGTCTTGCTGGCTTTGAGGTAGCGCTTGAGCTCGCGCATTTCGGGCACGCGCAGCTTGTATTCACCGCAGTAGCGCTCGAAGTCCTTGAGGTTGATGGCGATCAGGTCGCCATCGCCGCCGTAGTGATCGAGTACCGGCTCGGCCTTAAGTCCTTCGAGGTAGTCGAAGGCCTCCCAGAACTCCGCGACCAGGGGGTGGTCGGCGCTGATTGCCTGCTGGCGTTCGCGGGCCATCTGCCAGACATGGCCGATAGCCACGTCGATGGTTGCGGCGTTGAACAGGCCGAGTCCGTCGGGACCGAGGCACTCCACCAGGGCAACGAGCTGGCCGTGGCACTTGGCGATACGCAGCACCTTGATGTCCGGGTCCTCGGCGAGGCGTTCGGCGAAGGGCCTGGCACGCTCGTTGATCAGCGTGAGCAGCTCGGCTTCGCGTTGGGCCACGTCCAGGGCGAACTGGCTGACGTGCTCGAGTTCGGCCTTTTCCAGCGCCTCGGCGAGTTCCTTGGTCTGCCGGTTCTGACCCGCACGAGTGAAGTGCAGGTGACAGATGCGTGTCTGGATTGCCTCGCCGGCCTGCACGGCGGCGTTCTGGCTGATCACGATGGAGCCGCGAAAGGGCGGCTCGTAGGTGTCGTTGCCGCTGTTCTTCACACCCCGGGCGCGGATCGAGCGGCCGTTGAAGGCGGTCTTGAGCTCGTCCCAGTCGAACTGTTTCTGTTTGGCGCCGCCGTCCTGCTCGCGATCGGACTCGATCAGCACCACCGGCAGGTTGGAGACCTGGGCGAAGTTGCGTGAGCGCGCAGGCATGGTGGCCTTGGAAGGGTCGAAGCCCTCGTAGTCGCGGCGACCGACCAGTTTCCACAGGAACTCGATCAGTGTGGACTTGCCGGCACCGGCCTCGCCGACGATCTCCAGGAAGGGAAAGCTGCCCATCTCGGCGCGGATCTGCTCGGCCAGCAGGCTGCCCAGCCAGAACGCCAGGGCGATCACGCCCTTGGCGCCGAAGGCGCCGAGCAGTTGAGTCGTCCAGTCGGTCTGGTAGGCCTCGCGATCAGGGTTGAGGTGTAGGGTCACCGACTGGCTCAGGGTCTTGAGCTGCTTGCGCGCACCGAGCTCGAAGTAGTCCTCGCTGTTGATGCGTATCAGCTTGCCACCGGCGACGGCCAGGTCGCCGAACACATAGGCGGCGTGTTCCTTGCTGTAGCCGATGAAGTCGATGGTCTCGACGGTCTTGATGCCGCCGATCTGGTCCTGGAGCAGGGTGTCGAGCTGCTGACTGGTGCCGGTCCAGACGGCGCCGGGCGCCACGCCAAGCAGGCGCTTCTTGAACTCGCTGGCACTGGCCAACTGGCCACCGCTGAAGGTGTTCTTCACCGGGGCGCTGCTGTCGGGGAATTCGACGCGGTAGTAGTACCAGCTCTCGTCGGTGACAACGTTGGCCTGGTAGTACAGCGCTGTGGGGAAACAGGTGCAGATGCGCTTAACGCTGCCGGCCTGCTCGAGGGCGGCGTCGCGGATCGCCGGGTTCAGGCTTTGCTGGTCGCCGCCATCTTCCCCCTCAGCGCGCACGGCGCGATCGAAGGCGTCGATATCGAGCTTCCACCACCACAATTGACGCTTGTACTCGAACCAGAACTCCCGCCGCTCGCTGCGCTTGTAGATGATCAGTGCCTTGGCCATGGCGGAGGGAGCCAGCAGCAGGGCACCGTGGTAGCGGTAGGTCTCGCGGTGCTGCTCGGTCAGCTCGCCGCGCTGGTGGCAGTCGTTCCAGTCATGGCGGCCGTCGCCGGGAATCTGTGCGGCGCGGCACTCCCAGCCGGCGGCCCTGGCGCGGGCAACATGCTTGACGGTGGCGTTCTGGCCTGCCCGGTTACCATCCAGCGCCCACACCAGGGTGGGGCGCGTGGTTCCGACGGCGTGGGCGGCATCGGCCAGGGCCTTGAGGGCGACGTCTGGATAGTTGGCGCAGCTCATCGCCGAGACCGCGGCAATGCCATGGTGGTACAGGGCGATGGCGTCGAAGATGCCCTCGACGATCCACACCTCGCCGGCCTCGACCAGGTCAGCGGCGGTCAAGGTCGGCGGCTGCCACCAGTTGCCCTTGTAGCGGCCGACGAAGTTGGCCTTCTGCTTGCCGAAGCGCTCGGGATTATCGAGTAGCCGCTCCCAGTAGGCCCCGCCGGGCAGAGTGAAGCGCACCGTGGCGCTGCCGCCGACGTTGGGTTTCCAGTAGCTCTCCTGGCTGTACCAGCCCTGGATGCGATCCAGATCGAAGCCCCGACCGTCGCGTAGGTAGCCGTCGGCGACGGACGTCTTGCTCTTGGCTTGAAGCGCCGGCGTGCCGTAGCGCTCGCTCCAGCTGGCGAACAGCTCGGGAAACAGCTCCTTGATATGGAACTGACTACCACAGTTGTTCTCGCGCCCACACTTCAGCATCCAGGGCGACTCACTGGAGATGTACGCTTCGCGCTTGCCGCAGGCGGGACACACCACCTTTTGCAGGTAGTGACCCCGTTCTTCGGCACGGTAGTCACGAATCAAACGCGCAAGAATGTCCTGGCGCAGCGATGGATTCACGCTGGCCTCCTTATGATGAAAGCTGGGCGATAAAACAGTGGGCGAAAGCCCGTTGCCGGTGGCGGCGACTACTGGTCGATCAGAACAGGGCGCTGTCGGTGGCGGTCGATCACGCTGGTGCGCTGTTCCTGGCGGGCCTGTTTCAGAACATGAAGCAGATCGGTCACCGTCAGGGCGACGGGGGTGCCCTCACCCAGGCGCAGTACGACAAGTTGCGACGTGGTGGCGTCCACATCGATGCGCTCGCGCCGGTTGGTGGCCTCGAGGTCGGCGTAGGCCTGGAGAGCTGTCAGCTCGGCGTGCTCGACCGTCGTATCGGTGTTGGTGAGCAGGTAGTCGACGCAGTTGGCCAAGGCGTCGCGGCGATTGAGCCAGCGATCGCGAAACAGCTGCGCGGCGGCGAGGTTGTGCGGATCCAGGTGAATACCACGCAAGGGCAGAACATTGGTCATCGGGATGTCCTCGTCAGTCGTTGATCTGTTCCAGTACCCAGCGCCGCAGACTTGGGTCGATGGGGATGCAGACGCCTGGATTGGGTTGTCGACTCGGTGCGGTGGTGGTGGCGAACTCAAGCTGCATCTTTCCGCCCCAGCCGCAGTCCAGGTTGGTGCACTGGGCGTACACCAGCACCAGGGCGGGAATCGGCCGCTTGCTTGTTCGTGTCGCTAGCCGAGAGCGGCAGTGCGGGCAGGTGATCCTCACCGGCTATCTCCTTTCACTTCGTATATCGCTCTGCCCCGACCAGTGAGCCCCTGAGCGCCCCGGCGGATGCGCCGACGCAGCAGCCACTCGGCGGCCTGTTCTCGGGTCTGCAGGTTCTGCTGGGCACAGACGGCATCGAGCACGGCTTTCATGTGTTGATCGAGCTCCATGGCTTGGTCCGGCATGGCGTACCTCGAATGCACGGTGGATGTAGCGCTTCATTCAGCCAGCGCGAGCGGCGACAGTGTCAGTGACGGTGGCAAGGTCGACGCCGAGGACTTCTCGGGCTTCCTTCATCATCATCTGGCGCATCACCTCGGCTTTGGGCAGACCCAGGTAGTTGGCCAGCGCCGTGATGACATCGGCCTCGTATTGATCGAGGTAGACCGTGGCCTTGTTGGTGCGAACGCGTTTCGGGTCCTGGTACATGGCGGAGTTCCTTTATGCGGCAAGTCAGGACAAGAGCAGGATCAGCAACGAGCCGCCTGCTCGGTGTCGGCTTCGTAGCGCTCGATACCGAGCAGAAGCAGCATGCGAGCGGTGGAGGAGAGCGAGCGCATTTCCAGCTCCGCGATGCCCTCGAGCTTGTGGCGCTCCCGATCGGTGACCATGGTCATCACCGAACGGTTGCATCCTCGGGGCGAACGGGCCGCAACAGGGACCTGTTGCATGGTGTCAGTGCTGTTCATGGGTTAGGCTTCCTAAAGGTTGTCTAATACTGTAATGCGATCATGGTTCACAAAAGTGTACCTGTCAATAATCGGGGTTCAAAAAAATGACCATTGGTGAGCGCCTGAAGGAAGAGCGCGAGCGTTTGGCGTTGAGCCAGACGGCCTTGGCGGCGATCGGCGGTGTAGGAAAAACCACGCAGATCAACTACGAGAAAGGGCTTCGTAACCCCGATTCTGCCTACCTGACAGCCGTTGCTGAGCAGGGGGTGGATCTTCTGTATGTACTGAAAGGGTCGCGTTCCGTGGACTCGTCATCTGGTGGCGAGGTGAACGGGCTTGATGGTGGTTCACATAACGATACCTTGTTGATGGGTGGAGACTTGTGTCCCATCCACCTCTACGACATCGAGGCGGCAGCCGGTGACGGACGCTCCTTGGAGGCGGAGGAGGTCGAGACCACCATCTACTTCCCGGGTGAACAGCTCGCTGCCCAGGGCCTGGATCCCGCCCATGTGGTGGGCGTCAAGGTTCGCGGTGACTCGATGGATGGCACCCTGGCCGATGGTGACTGGGTGTTGGTGGACCGTAGCCAGCGAGAGCCAAAGCCCGAGGGCGTCTTCCTGTTGCTGGTCCATGGCGAGCGACGGATCAAGCGCGTGCAGCGCGTCGCTGGCGGAGCCTGGTTGTTGATCAGTGACAACGACCACTACCAGCCAGAGTTGATCAAGCCCGAGGATATGAAGGACGTGGCGATTCTGGGGCGGTGTGAGATTAGGATTGGTAGAATCACGTAGATGGCATTATTGCAATAATGCATTAATGCCATGAAGGCGGCGAGAAGATCGCCTTGTGAAGCAGAGACAATAAAAACGGCAAACAACGCAAGGGAACCAACGATGAAGCAGTTGCTTACGGCTCTAGCACTTATGGGGCTTTCCACGGCCTCATTTGCTGAGGCTCTTGAACAGTATGACTCTGTCACCGAGATGATCCACGCACGTGGTGACTTCGACGAGAGCAACCACTCCTTCGAAATGCTTTCAGATGACCCGGTAGCTTTCCGGCTATCCAAGCCCTCCTTTGCCAGTGACTCTGATGAGGTCGTCTATTATGAGAACTGGCGTGCCGCCATCTACGGCGTTTACAACACCTTCGCACACACTTCCCTCAACTCTGTCACAGTGACAGCAGAACCCCTCCAGTATGAGAGCTTCCAGAACATGGAAAACTTCAAGTTTCTGGAAGACAAGGCGGTCACCCTTTCCCTGACCCGCGAGGAAGCGTTAGAGGCTCTGCAGTCTTTGATCGATGTTGATAGCTTCGATGACATCAAGACGAAAACCAGCTACGGATACAGCTGGTCGCCTGAATTTGAGAACGTCTACTACGAAGATCGGGATCCGGGGATTGATAGCTTCACCAGCAGTATGCTGGGATTTTGTACTGGTTTTTGTCGCTAATATATTTTTTTATCATGATTTGAGAGTTCTGTATGATGAGTGATGATAATAGGCTGAAGTTGAAGGTTGATCTTAATATTCTAAAGCATTTGGGGATTAATTTGTATAGCAGTGTGCCTGCAGTGCTCACAGAGGTGGTCGCTAACGCGTGGGATGCAGATGCTGTGAATGTCTCGATAGATATAAAGAATAACTTGGAGAGTATCGAGATATTAGATGATGGCTTTGGAATGTCATGGATGGATCTTAAGGATAAGTATCTCATCGTTGGGCATCAGAAAAGAAAAGATTCAGACACCACTCCTAGTGGACGATTGGTGATGGGGCGAAAAGGAGTTGGTAAACTTGCTCCTTTTGCAATTGCAAAAAATATTGAGATTCACACAACCAAGGGTGAAGAAAAGACGGCTATAAGCTTGAGATATTCTGATATTGAGCAGGCTGCGGAGAAGGGGGAGGAATATATTCCAGAAGCACTGGATGATCGTCTTTGTCCAGAAAATCATGGTACCCGAATTGTCCTTCGAGAGCTTAATAGAAAAAGAATATTTGTAGAAAACCTTGCCCAACGTTTAGCGCGAAGATTTTCTGTTATAGGGTCGGGTGATTTTAAGGTTTCAATAAATAAAGCTGATGGTAACCTGAGAGAAGTTGGCTTTCGTGACCGCGGTGACCTCGAGAAGCTGCAATATATATGGTCAATCGGAGAGTGGAATAAACCCGATTGGTTGGAGCCTCAGCGTGAGGATGTTTTGCCATCTCGACTTGACCATTGGTGTGAAGATTGGCATGTAAAGGGGTGGATAGGTACTGCTCGGAAACCTAAAGACCTGAGCTCATCTGCGGGAAATCTCAATGGGATTGTGGTTCTTTCGCGAGGCCGGTTATTCCAAGAAAATATACTTTCTGAAGTAAATGATGGTCGTCATTATATGAAGTATATAGTTGGTTGGATTGAGGCCGACTTCCTGGATCTTACCGATTATGACGACATTGCGACTAGTGATAGGCAGAGAGTCCAGGAAGATGATGAGCGTTATAGGGCTATTAGCGCCTTTTTGGATATGGCACTTAGAAAGATTGTGAAGGATTGGGGGCGATGGCGTGTCGAGGACCAAGGGGAAGCTCTCTTGGTCCAGAACCCAGTGCTTGATGAGTGGGTTGGTAGCATGCCTGATGGAGCGAAGAAGCATGCTAGAACTATGATCGGGAAGATTGCGGACCTTGATATAGAAGATAAAAGTGGAGAAAACACGCTGCTTCGTCATGCTATTATGGGGTTCGAGAGATTTCGGTTAGCGGAGAAAGCCTCCGACTTTGTTGAGGCGCTTTCTGTGAGGTCCGTAGATTTGATTCCTTATCTTCATGATGTAGATGATATTGAAGCCTCATTGTATAGCGATATCGTTAAAGGGCGGTTGAAGGTGATTGAAGCCTTTCAAGGAAAGATCGATGGTGATGAATTGGAGGGGGTTCTTCAGTCATATATCTTTGATCACCTATGGCTGCTTGACCCTTCATGGGAGCGTGCTCAGGGTAGTGAAATTATTGAAAAACCCGTGAATGATGAATTTGAGAAGATGAAGGCAGGTCTTTCCCAAGAAGAGCAGTTGGGGAGGATGGATATTAAATATAGAAAGTCAAGTGGAGAGCATGTAATCATTGAGTTGAAGAGGGCTGGTCGCTCCGTTGGTGTTCAGGAACTTGTTAATCAAGCTAGAAAGTATGTCAGGACTCTGAAAAAATGCTTGAAAGATCGGGGAAGAGAGCACGAAAGCTATCAAACTATATTTGTCGTTGGAAAACCGCTTAAAGATGAGGTGGACCCCGATGGAATGGAGTATATTAGAGATAGCCTGAAGACTGTTAATGGTATCTGTCTGACATATAAACAATTAGTTGATTCTGCATACCATGGCTATTCTGAATATATTGAGGCCAGAAGCAAGAAAATGGGGAAGATTGATCGAGTGGTGAAGAGTCTGGAGTCTTAGCTCTTGCTTACTGTAGGAATTATTCCTGAATAAAGAGAAGCGCCCATTATACTGCCTGTATGAGGGCGCTTAAAAAATAGTTGTTTACGGAAGCCGGGCGATATGATGGGAGCTAGGTATTTGTTTTCTCTCTTGATAGCATTCGGATATGCTCTTGAAAACTAAGTCCAATCACTTCCCCTAACCGTACTGGTACAGCATTACCGATCATCCTTCCTACTGTCTTGAAGTGGACTGGTTTTTCAGGTTCCACGAACAGATAATCTCTGGGAAATGACTGCAGCATTGCTGCTTCACGTAGTGTGATGGCTCGGTCTTGCTCTGGATGACCGAAGCGCCCATTTCCATATCCGTAGCAAAGGGTTGTCATCGTAGGGCTTGGGTCATCCCACGTCATTCGGCCATAGACACTTGGATAGGTTTTTCCGCTGGTGCGCCGGTGGCATTCTGTGACGAGCTCTTTGGGCCATTCCCTCCAGCTCCCACCTGGCTTGGATTCGCGAATACGTCTCAGGTTGAGCTCATTCAGCCCCGCAGCCTTGTGCATCGGATCGCCAGGGGCGCATTTACCTGCTGCGACTTTGGGGAGATTTTCGATAGCATCTCGCACTGTTACTGGCTTGTCTCGATGAGTTGGTGGAATCAGCGCGATTGGTCCCAGCTTTGATGCGAGGAGTACGTGACGACGGCGTTGCTGAGGAAGGCCGTAATCTTTGCAGGTGACTGTCACGTCAGGTGAAACAAAGTAGCCTTCTGACTTAAGTGTTTTAACGAAGTCGTGATAGATCTGGTGCTTGGTGACATCGGGCACGTTCTCCATCGTTACAAGCTCAGGCTGGACTTCCTTGATCAGGCGCGCAAAGGCTCCCATCAGGGGCCACTTGGCATCGTTGGTGGTGTCTTTGCCTTGGTTGTAGATGGAAAATGGCTGACAGGGGGCACATCCTGCCAACAGACGCACTGCGCCGGGTGACTGGTACCAGCTCTGGACCTCTGTCCCAGAGACCTTGGATACGTCTTTATCAACGAAAGTGGCTTCATTGTTGTGTTCGTAGGCAAATCGGCACGAGGCCTCGATGTCGTAGCCAGCGCGCACTTGGATCTGTGCCTTGCGCAGGCCTGCGGTCAGGCCCCCGGCTCCGCAGAAGAGATCAACGGCTTCGATCATGTTTGCAGGTCTCCATTCTCGCTGGGCATTCTATACGTTTTTTCGCAAGACATCGAGGACTGATTGTTTGCTGTTTTTATATACAGTATGTTCGTTTCTGGCGGATGAAGCAATGCATGCGAGGGCCACCGCTAAGCACAGAACAACCGTTACGAAAACGGGAGGCGTAGGGAAGCGATGCGAGTGAATTACGTAGGGCCGCTGATCCAAGGGATGAAACACCCGGTACTGAAGGGGTACGACCTGTCGCGCTTCGGATCGACCTGCTATCTGGTCGAGGTCAGTGAGGAAGCGGGAGTTGATGGCCCGCTGATTGAGGGAGATCTGCTGGTTGTTGATGAGAAAGCCATTGCGCAGCATGGCGACATGGTGATTCTGGAGCGGCGAGGAGGGCATGTGTTGTACAACACCCATCGTATGGGGGGACGGCTGCGCTTGATCCCGCCGTTCGGCCCAGAACGGAGCTTCTTTGGCAAGCCGGAAGATATCTGTGGAGTGGTCGTCAGTCAGGCCCGCCGCTACGCCTTCTGATTCAGCCCTTCCGAAGCACTTCCATCGACAGCGCCACCGTGTAGGCGCTGTCGTTGAGGTCGTGCCGTACCTCGGTGATCAGCCAGGCGGTCTCTTCTATTTCTCGTTTCCAGCCAATCAGCTGTACCGGGCTCTCCGGGTAGAGGTCGGGGCGGCCTTCGGCCAGGTCAAGCGTGAACTCGGCGCCGCCGCGCTCGAGCCGCTGCATCTCGCTCTGGGCGGCGGCGAGGGCGTCGTCTTCGCTGGCGTAGGTGGGTCGCAGGCGCTTCAGGTTGTCGGTGTCGCCGGCGATGACTTCCTTTCGCTCGGCGTGGGCGGTGTCGTTCCAGTAGGCCAGCACGCCGGTGAAGGCGTCCCGGTCGGTGACCACGTAGCGGTGGCGGTCGCCAACCTGGCGGTACAGGTCGATGGGAGGAATCTCTGTGCCGCTGGCGGTGGTGGCCTGGCCGGCGGGGATGAACAGCAGGTTGCCGGCTTTCACGGTGGCGATGGCGTCGTAGCGTTCGGCGAGGCGGGTAAGGAAGTGCAGGTCGCTTTCCTCGGTCTGGTCGATGTGACCGACGCGGATCCCGCCGAGGACCTTACTGATCTTCGGCTCCAGGTCGTGTCGCTTGGCGATGGTAGTGATGATGTCGCGTAGCACCAGGTTATCCCAGCTCTGGGTGCGTTTGCCCGGCAGGCCCTGGCGCATGTCGGCGGAGCGGGCGCGGATGGTCATCAGGTCCGGGGCGCCGCTGTGCTCTACCTCGTCGACGATGTAGGTGCCCCGGTCGATCAGCGGCTCGCCTTTCCAGCCCATGGCCAGGTGCAGCTCCGCGCCACGCGGCGGCAGGGCGAGGCGCCCGTCGTGGTCGTTGAGGGTGATATCGAGCTGATCGGCCTCGAGCCCGCGGCGATCGGTGAGCGACAAGCGCTGAAGGCGGGCGTCCAGCTCCGGGCTGATCACCAGGCCCAGGAGCGTCAGACGGTAGTCAGGTGTCCGTGCCGGGCGCCCGGGCTGTAGCAGCGAAGAGCCGAGCAGTTGGATCATGCCAGGACCCCGTTGAGTCCGGTCACCAGCGCTCGGGAGAGTGCGTTGCTGGCAAGTTGGTCAGTTGCGTCTTCGTCGATACGTTGTAAGGTCAATTCGAAGTCGATCTTCTGGGCGGCGCCATCGCGGAAAAACGCGCTCTTCCGCTCGTTGAGGCTCTCGATCACGAACAGGCCGTAGACACTGCCACTACCTTCGATCAGCGGCCAGGCGCCGCCGGCATTGGCCATCTGGCGTAGCTGGTCGAGGTTCTGCTGGCCACCTGTGAACTCGGGTAGCAGGGTGCCGGTGAGGGTGATGGTGTCACCGTCTGGCCCCAGAAACTGCCTTGAGGGACGGCGTCCCACCCGTCCCTGAGGCGCATGGCGCCAGGCTGTCTGGCGTTGCAGCTCCTGGTAGGCGGCGGTGGATAGGCCGAAGACGAAGAGACCGTAGGCCATCATCATGCTGGTGTTCCTCCCTGGTGGGCTGACTGGGCGTCAGTCGATGTCGTGGAAGGCGGAGCGCTGGCGGGCGCCGGCGTCGCGGCTGGCCTCGTCCAGGGCGCGGCGGACTTCGCTTGCCACGTAGCGGGCCAGGGCTTGCTCGTCCATGCCAGGTGCCGGCTGCAGGTTGATATTGATGCCTCCCTGGATGATCACGCCGTTGCCAGCGCTGGTAGCTGACAGCGGAGGCCGGGTGTCGATCGGGATATCGGCGGTGGCCACGGTTGGCAGGGTGGCCGCACCCAGGGCCAGGCCGGCGCCGGCCTGACGCAGTCGCTGGCTGAAGGCGGTGACCTGAGACAACGGCGCCTGCTCGCTGCCCTGGATACCCTGGGCGAGCCCCGCCATCACATCGCCGCCGATGCTCTTGAACACTCGTGATGGTGAGTGGGTGTCGAGTTCATAGCGGGCGCGGTGCTCGGTGCCCCTGGCGGCGTCGCTGACGGCCTCCCAGGCGGATACGGCGCCGTTCTTGATGCCTTCCCCGAGTCCTCGGGCAACATCCATCCCAGCGTCTCGCATGCGCCCCGGTAGGCTCTTCAAGTAGTCCATGGCGGCGGTCCATTTCTCCTCGAGCAGACCTTTCAGGTCCCAGTCGCTGAGCATGGTGGCCACCGCCTCAATGGCGTTGCCGGGGGCGTCCTGAAACCACTGCCACAGTTCGGCGCCGCTGGCCCTGATGGCGTCCCAGTGCTGGAGGATCAGGCCAGGCAGTGTCCAGTTGGTGAAGCCGGCGATGATCAGGTCACGTGCGGAGGCAGCCGTCGCTTTCAGCCACTCCCAGAAGTCGCCGGCGGTGGCCTTGATGCCTTCCCAAAGTGCGGCGAACTTGGGGCCAAGGGTGTCCCAGTTCTGCCAGATCAGCAGCGCGCCTGCGGCAATCAAGCCGATGGTGGCCAGGATCGGGTTGGCCATGGCGGCGGCACCGAGCATGCGCAGGGCGCCGATCAGGGTGGGAATGGCGCGGGCCGCAAGGGCGCCCAGCACACGGGTGAAGGCGCCGCCTTTCAGTCCCAGCATCTGCAGGCCGTAGCGGGTCAGTACCATGGGGCCGAGCAGGGCGCCCAGGGCAAGGGTCAGGGCACCACCCACGGCGACCAGGCCGGCGACAGCGGCAGCTGCGGTGGCGAGCTGAGCGGTCAGCTCGGGGTTGGCCTTCATCCAGTCGCCCACGGCCCGGGTGATACTGGTGACGTTCTGGATCAGATCTCGCAGGGGCCCCTCGTTGGTGTCGGTGAGGGTGATACCGACCTCTTCCCAGGCGCTATTAAGGCCCTTCAAGTCACCCTGAATGTTGTCAGCCATAACCTTGGCGACACGGGCATTCTCACCGGCAGCCTGGTCCAGGGTGGCCACGAATGCCTCGATGCCGGCGGCGCCTTGCTGGTTGATCAGCTCCGCCATGCCGGCGGCGGGTTCCTCGCCGAAGATGTCCTTGAGGTAGGCCAGCCGGTCAGCGCTGCCGAGTGTCTCTGTCGCCTTGGCCACGTCGGCGAGGATCTCGGGCACGTTGCGCAGATTTCCCTCTACGTCCTTGGCGTTGATGCCGAGTGTCGCTAAGGCGTCGGAGGCTGCTCCGGTGGGGGCCGACAGGCGCAGCATCATGGCGCGAAGCGTGGTGCCGGCCTGGCTGCCCTGGATGCCGACGTTGCCGAGCAGGCCGGCCATGGCGGCAGACTCTTCCAGCGACAGCCCCATCTCCCGCGCCACCGGCGCCACGTATTTCATCGACTCGCCCAGCATCTCCAGGTCGACGTTGGCCCGGGTGGTGGTGGCGGTGATGACATCTGCCAGGCGCGTCATCTCGGCGGGATCAAGCCCGAAGCCGGATAACAGGTTGGAACTGATATCTGCGGTGCGCCCAAGGTCCGCGCCCTGGGCCTTGGCGAGATCCAGCATCGAGGGCATGGCGGCGATGATGGCGTCAGGATCGAAGCCCGCCATGCCAAGAAAGCCCTGGGCCTCGGCGGCCTGGGTGGCGCTGAAGGAGGTCGATGAACCGAGCATGCGAGCCTGGTCCTGGAGCGCCTGAAAGCGCGGGTCGTCCTTGTCCAGGCGCGTCAGGGCCTGGACGCGGGACATGGCGGCGCCGTAGTCGACACCAGGTGCCAACAGTCGGGCGCCACCGTAGAGTGAAGCGCCGCCAGTGGCCAGGCCGCCGGCACCGGTGCCCATCAGGCGTCCGGCCCGGCCCATGCCCCGGTGGAACTGACGGGCCGCGTCGGCGGCCTGGCGTTGCTTGCGGGCGACCTCGCCCAGTTCCTGCTGTTGTCGCTGGAGTTGCTCGTTGGCGTCGCGAATCTTGCGGCTCAGTGCCTGCTGCTGGTCGCCCAGCTTGCCGGTCACGCCGTCGACGCGGGTCATGTGGGTGCGCAGGTACTGAAGCTGCTGTTGCTCTGCCTGATATTGCTCCTTGAGGCGCTGGGCCTGGCGGATGGCCTGGGCACGGCGGCGGGTGAGGTCGCCGGTGGCACCATCGGCCTGCTCGAGCTGGCGGGTCAGCTCCTGGACTTCACGCTGCTGGTCGGTGAGGGCGCGGGCGCTGTCTTCGCTCTGGCGCTTGAGGTCACGAAAGCCGCGCAGCTCGCGTTGGGCGCGTTCCAACGTCTTGAGCTGATCGCGGCTGGCCTTGAGGGCCTCTGCGGTGGCGCCGCTGCCCTGGGTGATCTTCTTCAGCGGGCCGGTGGCCCGATCCACTGCGTCGAGGATGACTTGCAGCTTGAGGTCTCGGGCCATCGGTGTTCCTTGCAGTGTGGCGGTGCGGGTGGGTCAGGTGTTGGGGCTGGCTCAACCTTTCCCTGGCTCGACGCGGCGGCGGGCCTGTTCGCGCCAGGACATGAGCTCTGCCAGGCTCATGGTGTCCATCTCCGGCGGGCCCCAGTGGAACACCATGGCGAGGTCCGCCATGGCGTCGTCCACACGTTCGGGGATGGCTAGGCGCTCGCCTCGCGCGTCTTCCTCGGCACCAAAAAACCGGCCACGGTGCCCCCGAGCTGGACCAGGTCGGCGGGATCGAGGTCACGCACCTCGGCCTCGGTCAGCGCCGGCTCGGTGATGCGGGGCAGCACGGTGGTCAGGGCGGCGACCTGCATCTGCAGCAGGTCGGTGAGCGAGACGCCGCGCAGGGCGCCGGACTTGGGCTTGCGCACTTGGATCTCGGTGACGGTGGTCTTGCCGCGCGTGATCGGGGTGTCGAGCTCGACGGTCTCGGTGATCGGCTTGGGCAGCTCGGCGACGTTGGTGGTGTCGGTCATGGTGGGTCCTGTGGGTCTGAGTCAGGTGAATGCCAGCGCCGCCCGGGGGCGGCGCTGGGTTACAGGTTGAGGTTGGCGCGGCGCTGGGCGAGGCGGTCCTCGCCGCGCACGGTGAAGACGTAGCCCGGCACGTCGCGCTCGATGACGGTCTCGCCATCAATGACGAGCTTGTAGTAGGTGAGGGTGGTGGTGATCTCCCAGTCGGACTTGTCGCCTTTCTGGGCCTCGCCCATGGCGATGGTCTTGTGGCGGCCCCGGGCGACGATCTCGACCGGCACGGTTTCGCCGGTCTCGTCGCTTTCGTAGCTGCCGGTGAAGCGCAGCAGGGCGGCGTCATGCACCGGGGAGCCGAAGCTGTCGAACAGGCCATCGACGACCAGGCCACCGGTGGTCCAGGTCATCGTCATGAGTTCCTGGCCCATGTCGACCTCGACCGGGCCATCCATCCCGCCGCCCTCGTACTCGATCATGCGGCGGGCGAGCTCGGGGATGGTGACGGTGGGCACTTGGCCCTGCCAGTTGTGGCCGTCGCCGAACAGGTTGTAGTCCTTGAGGATCTTGGGAAGCATGGGGTTCTCCTAACTGGGCATTTCGCTGAGCCCGGCGATCAGGCGGCGGCGACGCGGTCGGCGAAGTCGATCAGGTAGCGGTCGGTGATGCGCTGCTGGAACATCAGGTTCTCCAGCGGCGGCACCGGGGTGTAGTCGTAGTCGATGTAAAGCTTGCCGGCCTTGAGCACCTCGGGGGTGTTGATCTCCGGGTCGAACCAGGCGACGCCGTCGATCAGGTAGCCCAGGCGCTTCCACTCGCGGAACTTGGCGTTGATGCCCTCGATGATGTCCTTCACCAGGCTTGGGTGCATCGGCAGGTCCACCGCCCAGAGATGGGCCTCGGCGATGGTGTCGGCGATGATCTGGGCGGTACGGGTGTAGTTCTCGAAGGCGAACAGCGGATCCACCGAGCAGGTGCGCGAGCCCCAGAAGCGGTAGCCGCCGCGATTGATCAGGGTGGTGACCTCGTGGCTGTTCAGATAGCCGGCGTCGGTGGCCGGGTCCTGCAGGTCCCAGAACACATCGCGGCTGATGCCGGTGACACCAGTGACCGGGATGTTCGAGAGCGTCTTGTGCCAGCCGAATTCGTTGTCGAGGCGCGCGCGCATGCCCAGCGCCCGGGCCACGGCGGGGTGGTTGCGGGTGCTCTGGGTAGCGGTGTCCCAGCCGGTGAAGTCTGGCCAGATCACCATCACCTCGCGGGCACCGAAGTTCTCCCGGTACATGGCCGCCTCTTCCTTGGTGGTGCAGCCGAAGGCGGAGGCGTAGACGAAGGCACGTAGTTTCTGGGCGACACCGATCAGCTCGCTGACGACGTCGGCGTCGTCCAGCTCCGGTACGCCAAGCACGCGGGGCTTGACACCAAAGCGTTGTTCGGCGGCGAGCAGGGCCTGCAGGCCGAGCTTCTTACCGCTGGCGTCCACTCCGCCGATGACGTTGCTCTTGGTCTCGGCGGCATCACTGCCTTCTGCCACCCGCACGACCACCACCAGGGTCTTGGCCTGGCCCGCGATGGCGGCCAGGGAGCGGGCGAGGGTGCCTTCGGCGCCGGCCTTGCCCTGGGCCGCGAGGATGTCGGTGATCAGCACCGGAGTGTTGAGCGGGAAGGGCTCATCCTGGCCGCCGGTCAGGCTGGTGAAGGGCGTGGCGGATACGATGCCCGCGCCACTGGAGCCCTCGGCCTCGGCGGCGGTGACCAGGGCGCTGGCGGTGGCCTCGCCGTTGACTGCGGTAACGATCTCGCTAGCGGTGCTGACCAGGTCGCCCTCGGTGTCGGTGGCGAGGCTGACGGTGATGTCGCTACCGGAGACGCTGACGGCCAGGGTGGCGGAGGCGGTGCCCGGGTCGAGGTAGCGCACACGGATGGCGTTGCCGTCGGTACCGGCACCGGCGGCGGTGTAGGTGATGCCGGTATTGGCAGCGGCAAAGTTGACGGTGGTGCTGGCGGCGACGCCGGGGGCGGCATCCGGCGCGGTGGCCACCAGGCCGATCACCGCTGTTGCAACGGTGCGAATCGGTCGGGTGCCCTCGTTGATCTCGACGACACGAATGCCGTGATGGTAGTCCTGGGCCATGGGTGAGGCTCCTGCGCAGGGAATATCGGGTCGATGCATGACGTGGTGTCATGCTGCGCGGGAGGGTGGAGGGGGCTCAACGAGCGGGCGTTGTGACAGGGGGAGGTCACAACGCCCGGTAGGGTTACAGTGGCAGGGCGCCCGTGGCAGAAGCGATAGCGATCGGGATATTGCTACCAGTCGATGGCTTCCAAGGCGTCGCGGTCCTCGGCTTCCAGGGCAGCCTTTACCTCCTCCTCGAGTCGTTGGCGTTTGCCGGTGGCCATGCCGCTGGCCTGAGTAAACGCATCCGCCTTGGCCAGGATTCGCCCCACCAACTCGGCCTTGTCCAGGGGTCGTTCGACCAGCATGGCGTCGATGTAGGGTGTGGCCACGCTGTTGTCTGCCTGCCATTGGCGAGCCTCTCGCTCCTGCTTGTCGAAGGTCAGCGTCTCGGCCTGGGGGTAGTCGTCGAGAATCTGACCCATCTCAGCCTGGTAGCCCGAGTTGATGCGGGAGAGGGCTTGGGTGGCGAGCTGCTCTATTGGCGCAGGTGGTGCTTTGTCCAGCGCTTCGGCCGGCGGCTCTACGCCCAGTTCGTTGATCTCGTGGTGAGTTCCATCCGCCAGCCAGTATTCGTGGCCGCGCCAGTCCGGTACGACCTGCCAGGAACCGTCGATAACCTTCGCCGCCTCGTGTGCCCCTACCGAAGGTGGGGCTTCAGTCATCGCACTACCTGGCACCTTCGGTTGCCCACTCATTGGATCAATAGGGCAGTCACGGCCGGCTGGATCGATGGCAGTTCCGTCGACGGGGTGGATATCCCAAATACGCATTGGTGGGCTCCTTATATCTTGGTCAGGTAGACGACGGCGTTGTTGCGTGGCCGGGTTTCCTGGGGGCTTCCGGTATAGCCAGTCCAAGCAGTTTCACCAACGTCAGGACTTGTGTTAAACGATGTTGTTTGCTGCCAGTAAGGATCCGCAACTCCCCAAATACCACTGCTCTCTGATAGCTCGCCTTGTCCTGTTGGCAGGGTATGCCGGTGGCTACCGAGAGCGTCGGTTTGATGTGCTGCCAGGTTTCGACTTGTGTCCACGCCACGACCATGGTCCCAGCCTCTTTTAAACTCGCCACGGTCGTCTGGAAGGTTAAATGTGGTAGTTCCATTTCCGGAACCATGGGTAGTGCCAAAGGCACTGAATATACGCCGATAGTGGTTTCGGCTAATTGCCGCACCATCGTTCTCGATATAACCCTCCGGGAGCGTCGTCGATCGCCATTCGATGACGCTACCTGGGCGCACACCATGCCATTCCATCCAAATATGTGGCCGGTTTGCGCTTTTGGTTGGATCGACACCCTGAACAGTGCCGGCTTGGTCACGGTCGTAGAACTCATAGAACGTGCCATCGCTACCGCGTGCGATCTCGCCGGTTGTATAGGTACGAGAAGCGTCATAGTTGGCAAACTGATCATCCGCTCGGGAGTTAGCGATAGCCGCCTTGACGCCCGCTGCATCTGGGAATTTGTCATCAGCCCCTGCCTTGGCCTCGGCTATCGTCGCCTTTTCCACGAAACCCAGGGCGGTCGTTGTCGCCGCCGGGTGATTCCGGCTTTGCTCATGGTCCAGTCGCTGCTGATCCACATACTCCCGCGTCGCCAGCACCACACTGGGGTCGACTTTCAGTGTCACCGCTGCGGTGTCGCTGACTTCCATCACCACGCGGATGGTCTGGGTGCGGCTGGAGCCCTCGGCCAGCACCGGCTTGTAGGTCTCCGGCAGGTTGCCGATGGCGATCAGGTCGCCTGCGGCGTCGAACACCCCAACCTCGCGGATGGTCCAGCCGCCGACGTCGGGCGGCAGCACCTGCTCGATGACGATCCAGGTGGGGTTGTCGTCATCGGTCTGCACGGCGTTGATCGGAGCGCGGCGGACTTCATTGACCAGGGCGGTGGCGCTCGAATCCGGGGTAACCGGGTTGCCGCCACCGTCGCCCACGGCCATCTGGGTGATCTCGATCTGGGTGCCGAGGGCCACGGCGTTGGCGATCTTTGCCTGACCGGTATCGGTGAGCAGGGTGTAGAACTGGGGCATGGGTCGGGCTCCTGATGTTCGGCCTTAGAGAGGAAAGACGGTGGCGCTGTCGATGGTGTGGACGGCGGCGCCGACGAAGAAGGGGCTGGTGGTTTCGATGTCGCCGGGGGCGAAGGGATAGACCTCGGTCACGTCGCCGTCGTAGATGGCCGCACCGACGTGGGTGAGGCCACGGCTCTCGCCGGCGATATCCAGCCCGATGACGTGACGCGTCAGCGGCTTGGCGTCGTCGATCAGACGCTCGAGCTCCTGGTACATGCCATCGGTGATGCCGGTGTCGAGCACGCCAATACGTAGGGCGAAGGTGCCGGGGATTCCCTCGGGGCTGGTCTCCCACCACTCCACGACCTCGAGCAGGTAGCCCAGCGGTTCGACGACACGGCGAAGGGCCGAGATGGTGCCCTTCTTGCGGTGGACGTAGAACGCCTGGGCGATGACGCCGCGCTTGGTGGCCACCGTCCAGGTTGGGTCCCAGCGGTCGACGCTGAAGGCCCAGGCCAGGTAGGGCAGCAGGTGGGCGGGGCAGGTCTCGGGACGCCACAGGTCGCGCAGCGGTACCGGTACGCGCTGGATCTCGGCCAGCGCCTCGGCTGCGGCACGCTCCAGGGCGGTGCCGTTGGCGGGCAGCAGGTGGCGGATACGCTCGGCGCTACTCATCGCTGCCCCCGATGATCACGCTGGTCCCGGTGCAGTGGGCGGCCTCGGTGACGTCGAGCACCACGTCAGTTGCCGGGGCGGTCAGCTCCACCCGCTGCACGCCTTCAACGTGAAGTGCCGCATGTAGCGCGGAGCGGCGGATGTCGCGGCCAAGGCGACGCTGTTCACCGATATAGCTGGCCAGGGCAGCCTCGGCGGCGGCCAGGATGGGCTCCTGCTCGGGGCCGGGATAGACGTAGAGGGTGGCGTCGACGTTGTAGTCGACGATGGTGGCGGATTGCACCGTGAGGCGATCACCCACCGGGCGGATGTCCTCGGCGGAGAGAGCCGCGTCGACCAGGTCGATCAGTTCCTGACTGGCGATGCCATTACCTTCGGACGACAGCAGAGTGACGATGGCCACCGCCGGGCTCGGGCTGGTGGCCCTGGCATCCATCACCCGGCCATCGGCGGACAGAGCATGGAACTCGTAGGCGCCACGGGGCCCGGCGACGCTGAGCCCTTCATAGGCCCGCTGGGCGCGCAGGCGCAGTTGATCGTCGCTTTCCAGTACGGCGGCAACCGGTGGCGTGGCGTTCGGATCACCAGGGCTGACCACCAGGCGCTCCACCTCGAAGTTGGCGGCAATCTGGTCGAGATCAGCGTCTCTTGCGTAGGCAAGCATCACCGCCTTGGCCGCTTCATTGACCCGCTGTCGCCAGATCATCTCGCGGTAGGCGTTTTCCTCGAGCAACTTGGTCAGAGGCTCACTCTCGAGTGCCAGGGTGGCCTCTACCTCGGCGCGGCGCTCGTCACCGACCAGCGCGAGCAGGGCGGCGGTGCGCTCGGCCAGGATGGCCTCGAAGTCCAGCGACTCGACGACCTGGGGAGCGGGTAGCTGGGACAGATCGATGGTGCTCATGCCAGCGGCACCTCCAGATTCACGGGCTCGCCTTCACGGGTCTGGGCCTCAAGGTCGAGCACGACCCGCCCGGGGCTGGTGGTACTGACGTTGGTGCGTACAGCTGTGACGCGCAGGCGCGGTTCCCAGCGCATCAGCGCCATCACCGTGGCGGCGTAGACCTGGAGCAGGGTGGCATCGGTCAGCGGGCGATCGATCATCTCGGGCAGCAGTGAGCCGTAGTCGCGCCGCATGACCCTGGAGCCCAGCGGGGTGGTCAGGATATCGGTGACGCTCTGGCGCAGATGGTCGAGATAGTCGAGCCGGCGCCCGGTGGCGGCGTCCATCATGTCGGCACTCCCGTGTTGCTGGGCCCAGACTCCACGCCACCATGGCGATGGCTGTCGCCGATGTCCTTGCCGTTGTGGGTCACGCCGTCCCCCGCGATGGTCACGCGTCCGTTGAGCGTTACGTTGGCGTTGATGGTCACGCCACCGGGGGCGGTGATGGTGGCACTGCCGGGCAGGTCAGCGTTCAGGTGGCTGTTGGCGTGGTCGTACTCCAGCACGGCGCCGTCCGGCATCTCGCGCCGCCACAGGCCGGCGTTGTCTGACGGCGCTGCGTGCTGTTGCGAGAAGACGCCGGTCAGCACCACGCCGGCGGACGGATCACCGCCGGGGGAAAACAGCACCACCTGCTCGCCGGTGGTGGGCGGGTCCCAGTCTCGGGTGGTGCCGGCGCGGCTTTCGATCCAGGGCAGCCAGGCGGTGAGCAGCTCGCCGCTCTTCACCCGGACACGGGCACGGGAATGATCCACCTCGGCGATGGTGCCGAAGCGGATCAGGTTGTGGATCAGGCGCAGCAGCTCGGCGGCACCATGGAGAGGGCGAGAGGGTGTCATGCGGGCATCGTTGCGCGCTGTGGTGGTGACTGCCATACCGGGGCGTTGTGAGCCGGACGAGTCACAACCTCGCTATGACCAAGCGGTCAGTGAGCACCGGTCAGATGGCGCAGCACGGTGTCCTGGATCAGCTCCCGATCGGCGTCGCTGAAGCCGATCAGGCGCCGCTGGGTGTAGGTCACGCGGGGGCCGTCGCGGTCCACGTTGGCGCGAAGCCCGTCCTGGTGGACTCGAGCGATACGGACCACGCGGCCGACAAAGCCCACCTCTGCGGTGTCACCCTGGGCGCGGGCCTTGAGGTACTTGGCGGTGCGGATCTTGGCGAACATGGGGCGACGACGGATGGCACCCTTCTGGGCGCGTCGCTGTGGCTTGCGCGGTGCGTAGGGGGAGCCGTCGGGATTCTGCTGGGCCTTGATGCGCTCGCGCTGGGAGCGCCTCAGCGCCTGGGCCACTCGGCGTGCCAGGGCGCGGCGCTCCTTCGAGCTGAGGTTGTCGAGCAGTGGAGTGACCCAGTCTTCCAGCGCCTGGAGGTCGTTGGTCATGCCGTTCGCCCTCAGTCCGATGACCACTCGGCGGCCAGCTGGTAGTCCTGGTCGCTTGGTCCCTTGATGTTCATCTGCCAGGCGTCTGTCGGGCAGGGATCAATCGGGTATTCGGGCATGCGGTGCTCGACGTTGATATGACCCGCGTCGCAGTCCACCAGGGCCACTACCCGCTCGGTGAGCTGGACGGTCAAGGCCAGATCCCAGCGCTTGTTGTCGAGAATCTCGGCCTCGATGGTGACGGCCTCGTCAGGGTCGAGGTCCGGCTGGTAGCGGGACAACCACTGGAGCAGGGGAATCATGACCGTATCGAGGGTGCCGCTGTAGTCGGTGATGACGAGCTGGGCGGGGACCCGGTACTCGTGGCTTAGGTGCTGGCCACGGTGAAAGGCGACCCTGCCATCCTGGATAAAGGTCAGCAGCTTATCGGGATTGTGCTTGAGCTCAGCGACGGCACCGAGCAGGTGGTCGCGTAGCGATATCAGTTTCTCCACTCTGGCCTCCCATTGGTTTCACTCAACACATCAATCAGGCCGTTATGACGGGTGGCACAGCCGTGGTACTGATTGGCCCAGTCGCGCAGCGTTAACGCCACATCCCGGGCGGTGCCGTCAGTCAGCGGTGGCAGTGTCGTTGGGCATGGCGTCAGCAACGTCTGCTGCAGCGGGGGCGCGCCCGGCGGCGGCGGCGTTGAGCAGCCGGACAAGGCGAGGCTCAAGGCAAACGCGCTGATAGATGGGCTTCTCGATTTCACGGATGATCCCTCGATCGATGATTCGCTCGTTGGCCTTGAGTTCGGCCAGCCTGGCCTCGACGGCACTGGCGATCTCGGACTCGCGCGCCATGGCGGCGGCGATGGACTGTTCGATGACGCGCTGGGCAGTGAGGCGCTGGCTGTCTTCAAACCAACCCCGGGCCAGCCAGCCGCTGGTGGCGGTGGTGGCCAGCATCAGGACAGCTGCGAGCAGACGGATCCGGGTCATGCCGAATATTCCAGGGCAGGAGCGCAGATCTCATTGATCAGAACGTCACCCACTGCCTCGACACAGCGACGGCGGTTGGCGATGTACTTGGCCAGGTCGCGCTTGTTGCTCAGGAAGAACAGCTCGACGATGACGCCACCCCCCTGACTGATGAAGGCCAGCCTGCTGTGCTGCCCGCTGGCTTCACCCTTGGCGCCGCGGTTGGCGATGCCCAGGGCATCAGCGATGGCGTGGCAGAGGGCATTGCCCAGCGGGTAGTGGTGGCCGGCACTGAGCGTCTCGACGCCGGTGGCGGCCTGGCTTGCGGCGGCATTGCAGTGAAATTCGACGGCCAGGTCGTGTGCCTTGGCGGCGCCTACCGCATCGCGAAGCGGCAGGTTCTTACCATCGGTGCCGTCCTTGTCGACAATGACTCGCTCGCCGAGGTATTCGGCCAGTAGGTCGCGGAACTCGAGGACGATGTTGGCCTCGGTATGACCATTGCCTACTGCGCCAGGGTCGCTGTCGCTATGGCCGGCGGAGATGAATAGGCTCTTTTCCTGTAGGGCGGCGAACTGGCGCATCAGGACCTCCACGGAACACGAAACAGATGAGCGAGGTTGCCGCCAGTCATCAGCAGATGGGTGGCAGCGAGTGGTAGCAGGCACACAAGCCAGGCGCTGCCCGGCGATCCGGTGGCCAGAATTCGGGCGATGACGACGGTGCAGCCGGCGATGCAGGCCCAAGCGGCGACGCCGACGCCAGGGCGATAGCGGCGGCCACGCCGGCGATAGGTCAATAGGCGCAGGATGATCAACAAGGCGGCGATCAGCGTGATGATCCCGGTGATGGTCATTTCCTCCCTCCCAGCCAGGCTTTGAGATCAAGGGTCTTGACTCCCTCGATAGCTCGCAGTCCGGCAGTCACTGTGACGGCGGCGGCGATGAAGGCTGAGACAGCGCTGTGCTCAAGCATGTCGCCGAGCAAGGCCGGCCCGCTCAGGTAGCCGATGGCGAAAGAGATCAACAGATAGACGAAGCGCTCGAACAGCCCTAGCTCCTTGGCGCTGATCACGAATAGCGTGGCGCCACAGAAGGCACCGATGACGGCATTGGCGTCGACGCCGGGTAACCAGCCGATCAGGGCGGCAAGTCCTGTAGCGGTGGCGACGGCGGTGGCAGTGCTTGGTTCGGCCATGGGTTCCTCGTGATGGTCAGCGCCAGAGTTGCAGGGTGTCGGCGTGAAGGGGGGCGGTCTGTCGTTCATCGGGCAGGGTGACCAGCAGGCCCTGGGGCAGCAGGGGGCCGAGATCCGCCAGACTAGGGTTGAGCTCCAGGGCCTGCTCGGTAACGCTGCCGGTGCGTCCGAATACGCGATAGCACAGGCCGTCCAGCGTCTCGTCCTGTTGGGTGCGGACCTTGGGCATCAGATCAGCTCCACCGTGGTATGCGCCTTGCCGAGGATCTCGCTGACCGCCCAGCGCGCATCGCGGCGGTAGTCGTCGGCGGCCAGGTCCTTGCCCTCGCCGCGCTCGTCGCCATCTCCGGTGGCGCTGTGGTCGCGGTAGCGCTCCATCAGTGAGGCCGTGGCGGTGGCGTAGACCGCCCGGCGGTAGAGCAGGGCGTAGCTGTTCGGTGGCATCCAGTCGGGTGCTTCGACGTCATCAATGGTGGTGCTGCCACTGGCCTGGCGATCCTGCTGCCAGTTCGCCAACTGGCGATTGATGTCGGCCATAGCCACGCGCAGCGCCATGCCCACCCGGGCATCGGTGATGCTGCCGTCGACCCGCTCGGCCGCGCGGTAGTCCTGGGGTTCGAGCGCTGGCCAGAAGCCGTTGTTCTCGATGGACTTCGCCGGTGCTTCGTTGGTCGGGGCGTTGTAGGCAATCAGTGACATGGCGAGTGTTCTCAAATGCCGTCGAAGAAGGGGGTGGGCCGGGCTGCGAGCGGGTCTGCTTTCGGCCTGCTCTCACTCGGCGCCCCCTGACGTCGGCGTGCGACTCGGTAGCGGCGTCAGGCCCCGTTCTGGGGGGCGCCCTGACCGCCTGCGTTCTGTTGCTTGGTGTTTTCTTGCTGAATCTGGCGCTCAATGCGTTCGAGGTCCTTCTTCACCCCGACCTTGTCGTTCAGTGCCAGGCCGCGCTCCAGGCTGGACTGAGCCTCGACCAGCTGGCCGGCGGCGCGCTGGGTGTAGCCCAGTGCCTTGAACAGCTTGGCGCGTACCTGGTCGTGCATGTCTGCCTGGCGGGTCAGGATCTCGACGTCGATCAGCTGCTTGAGCAGGTTCAGGGTGTCGATGCCTTCCTCGTCGAGGCGCTTGAGAGCCTGGTCGGCGACTTCCTCGGCGATGATGGCGGCGGTGGAGCGCTCAAACTGATCGGGCGGATTGAGGTCGTGGGCCAGGGCGTAGCGGGCGATGGCCACGGCGCCGGCGATGTCTCCGGCGTCGATGCGCCACAGCATGACGCGCATCAGCACGTCGTCCTGGGCGCCCTGGCCTGCCTCGAGTACGCCGGTGACGTAGTCGGCGTACTTGGGCAGGATCTCGCGCTTGATCTCGGCCTTGCGCTCCATCGACTGGGTCGACTTGAGCCGGCGGTAGTCCTCGAACAGGGCGGCCTGCATCAGCTCGTAGGCGTCACCTTGCATCGGTGTCTCGCCGGCGGTCT